>NZ_JBHWVI010000168.1:0-19047 GCF_042737005.1 Streptomyces sp. NPDC060027 | reverse complement strand
TGATCGAGATCCGCAAACAGAACAAGGCCTTCGGACTCGGCTCCTACACCGAACTGCCCTCCTCCAACCCCGCCGTCCTCGCCTTCCTGCGCGAAGCGCCTTCGAGCGAGGGCGAGGGCGAGGGGGACGACGATCTCGTCCTGTGTGTGCACAACTTCTCCCGTTTCGCCCAGCCCACCGAACTGGATCTGCGCGAGTTCAACGGCAGACACCCGGTCGAGCTGATCGGCGGCGTGCGATTCCCGGCCATCGGCGAACTGCCGTACTTGCTGACCCTCGCCGGTCACGGCTTCTACTGGTTCCGGCTCCGCAAGGACGCCGTCTAGAACCCTGGCGGCGGGGCGGTTTCCCCCGCCCCGCCCTGGGCACGCATCACTAGCACCCCGACTCGCCCGGTATCCGGGACCCCGGGTCACTGGGGAAAGGACGCGACGCCATGTCGGAAGCCGTAACCCACTCTGCCACGGCCCCGGTCGCACGCCCCGAGTTGCTCGCGTCACTCGATCCACTGCTGCGGGAATGGCTGCCCCGGCAGCGCTGGTTCGCGGGCAAAGGGCGTCCGGTGACCGGATTCTCACTGGTGGCCGCGGTGGAACTGCTGCCGCCCACAGCCCAGTTGGGCCTGATCCATCTGCTCGTACGCGCCCATCAGCCGCGCACGCCGACGCAGGGCGCCCCCTCCCGTCCCGGCGACTGCTACCAGCTGCTGATCGGCGTGCGGGAAGCGCTGCCGCCACGGCTCGCACCCGCGCTGATCGGGCATCCCAAGGAGGGGCCGCTGGCCGGCCGGACGGTGTACGAGGCGCTGTACGACCCGCGCCCCGCCGGTGTCCTCCTGGAAGCCCTGCGCAGCGGGGCCCGCGTCGGTGACCTGCGCTTCGAGCACGACCGACGCCAGGAGATACGGAAGGACCTGGTGCCGCGCCTGGTGACGGCGGAGCAGTCCAACTCGTCGATCGTCTACGGAGATACGTTCATCCTGAAGGTGCTGCGCCGGGTCGTCCCCGGGGTCAACCCCGATCTGGAACTTCCGCTGACGCTGGCCCGGGAGGGCTGCGCGCGGGTCCCGGCCCCCGCGGCCTGGATGCTCGCGGACCTCGACGCGGAGACCTATGTACTCGGCGTGCTCCAGCCGTTCGTGCAGGGCGCGGCCGACGGCTGGGAACTGGCGCTGCGCGAGCTGGCCAAGGGCGAGGACTTCTCCGCCGAGGCGCGGGCGCTGGGCCGGGCCACCGCCGAGGTGCACACGGCGCTCGCCCGGTCGCTGCCCACGGTCACGCTGGGCCACACGCAGATGCGGCCTCTCGTCGACGGCATGACCGAGCGGCTGGACGCCGCCGCACAGGCGGTGCCCGCGTTACGGCCCCACGCCCGCGGCCTGCGCACCGCGTTCGAGGCGCTGGGCGATCTGGCCGCCGAGGGCCACACCTGGACGGCTCAGCGCATCCACGGCGATCTGCATCTCGGCCAGTGCCTGCGCTCCCCCGACGGGGAATGGTCGCTCATCGACTTCGAGGGCGAGCCGTCGAAGCCGCTCGCCGAACGCCGTATGCCCCAGCCCCCGGCGCGCGACATCGCGGGCATGCTCCGCTCCTTCGACTACGCGGCCCACTCCGTCCCCGGGGCTCTCGGCTCCCCGCGGGCCGGGGGGACCCCCGTCCCGCTGGTGCCCGGCTGGGCCGACACCTGCCGGGCCGCGTACTGCACCGGATACGCCGAGGTCAGCGGCCTCGACCCGCGCACGGACCCCGTCCTGCTGCGCGCCTTCGAGACGGACAAGGCGGTGTACGAGGTCGTGTACGAGGCCCGGCACCGCCCGGACTGGCTGCCGGTTCCCCTGGCGGCGGTACGGCGGCTGGCCGCGTCGCTCTGATCTCCCCCTGCCGTTCCCCAGCTCACCCTCCCGAGGAGGCCCTGCCCGTGACGCCCCGCCCCCCGTCCGACAGTCCGAAGAAGAACGGCGCGAAGAATCCGGCTGCCGCCGAGAAGACGGCGGCCGAGAAGGCCACGGCCGGCAAGAAGTCCGCCGCGAAGAAGGCCCCGAAGAAGGCCACGAGGAAGACGGTGACGGCCGTGGCGAAGATCCCGGAGCCCGCCGTCGGCGAGAACCCTCCCGCGGTCGGCGAGAACCCCATACCGGCGGAGACCAGTCCCACGCCGACCGGGACAGCTCCCGTACCGACCGCGAGCGGTCCCCTCGTCGGCGGCGAGTCTCCCGTCTTCGCCGGTGTCGGGTCGGCGGACCGGCAGCGGCTGCTCGACGGTACGCACCACGATCCGCACGGAGTGCTGGGCGCCCATCCGGTGCCGGGCGGCGTCGCCTTCCGGGCCTTCCGCCCGTACGCGCTCGGGGTCACCGTCGTCACGGACGACCTGCGTGCCGAACTGCGCGACGACGGGGACGGCTTCTTCTCCGGGCTGCTGCCGCTGCGCGCGGTCCCGGAGTCGTACCGGCTGCTCGTGGCGTACGAGGGGACGGTGCTGGAGACCGAGGACGCCTACCGCTTCCTGCCGACGCTCGGCGACTTGGACCTGCATCTGCTCGGCGAGGGCCGGCACGAGGAGCTGTGGCGGGCGCTCGGCGCCGAACCGATGGAGCGACAGGGCGTCGCCGGAACGCGCTTCACCGTGTGGGCCCCGAACGCGCTGGGTGTCCGGCTGGCCGGCACCTTCAACTTCTGGGACGGCACGGGATATCCGATGCGGTCGCTCGGCTCCTCAGGGGTGTGGGAACTGTTCGTGCCCGCGATAGGCGAGGGCGAGCTCTACAAGTTCGACATCACGCGGCCCGACGGTTCCCGTACGCAGCGCGCCGATCCGATGGCCCGCCGCACCGAGGCCCCGCCCAGCACGTCCTCGATCGTCCACGCGTCCCACCATGTGTGGCAGGACGCGGACTGGATGGCGCGGAGGGCCGCCCGGCCCGCCCACGAGGCGCCGTTCTCGGTGTACGAGGTACATCTGCCGTCCTGGCGACCCGGACTGACCTACCGTCAGCTGGCCGACCAGCTCCCCGCCTACGTCGCCGACCTCGGCTTCACCCACGTCGAACTGATGCCTGTCGCCGAGCACCCCTTCGGCGGCTCCTGGGGCTACCAGGTCACCGGCTTCTTCGCCCCGACCGCGCGCCTGGGCACCCCCGACGAGTTCAAGTACCTCGTCGACGCCCTCCACCGGGCCGGCATCGGCGTCCTGATGGACTGGGTCCCCGCCCACTTCCCCCGCGACGACTGGGCCCTCGCCGAATTCGACGGACGCCCGCTGTACGAACACGCCGACCCGCTCCGGGCCGACCACCCCGACTGGGGCACCCTCGAATTCGACTACGGCCGCCGCGAGGTCCGCAACTTCCTCGTCGCCAACGCCACCTACTGGTGCGAGGAGTTCCACATCGACGGCCTGCGCGTCGACGCCGTCGCCTCCATGCTCTACCTCGACTACTCCCGCGAACCCGGCCAATGGGTCCCCAACGAACACGGGGGCCGCGAGAACCTCGACGCCGTCGCGTTCCTGCAGGAGATGAACGCCACCGTCTACCGCCGCAACCCCGGCGTCGTCACCATCGCCGAGGAGTCCACCGCCTGGGACGGCGTCACCCGGGCCACTCATCACATCGGTCCCGGGGGCTTCGGCGGTCTGGGTTTCGGGCTGAAGTGGAACATGGGGTGGATGCACGACTCGCTGGACTATGTGTCCCACGAGCCGGTCCACCGCAAGTACCACCACGACGAGATGACGTTCTCGATGGTGTACGCCTACAGCGAGAACTACGTCCTGCCGATCTCCCACGACGAGGTCGTCCACGGCAAACGCTCACTGGTCTCCAAGATGCCCGGCGACTGGTGGCAGCAGCGCGCCAACCTGCGCGCGTATCTCGCCTTCATGTGGGCCCACCCGGGCAAGCAACTCCTCTTTATGGGCCAGGAGTTCGCCCAGGGCGCCGAATGGTCGGAGGCCCACGGCCCGGACTGGTGGCTCCTCGACCCCTCCTACGGCGCCGAACCCGACCACCGCGGCGTCCGCGACCTCGTCCGCGACCTCAACTCCACCTACCGGCACGAGGCCGCGCTCTGGGAACGCGACACCGACCCGGCCGGCTTCGCCTGGATCACCGGGGACTCCGCCGACGACAACGTCTTCGCGTTCCTGCGCCACGCCGCCGACGGCACCCCCCTGCTCGCCGTCTCCCACTTCTCCCCCGCGGTCCGGCACAACTACCGCCTCGGCGTCCCCGAGGACATCCCCGCCTGGCACGAAGTCCTCAACACCGACAACCTCCGCTACGGCGGCAGCGACCTCACCAACCCCGACCCCGTCAAACCGGAACCCCAGGGCCGGCACGGCCGTCCGGCCAGCATCCAGCTGACCCTGCCGCCGCTCGCGACGGTGTGGCTGCGCCCGGCCTAGCGCCTGTCCACGCAGGGTCCCGGCCTTCCCGGGGTTGAGAACCACGGGGAAGGCCGGGGCAGCGGGACCCCGTCACTCCAGCCCGGCGCCCCGCAGCGACGCGGGCAGTTCCCCGGTGTGCACGAGTCCCAGGGTCTGGGTGGCCCGGGTCAGCGCCACGTACAGATCACTGGTCCCGTACGACGCGGGCTCGACCACCAGCACGGAGTCGAATTCCAGCCCCTTGGCCTGCCGGGGGTCGAGGAGCACCACCGTGCGGGTGAGGTCCGGCTCCTGGCCCGCCGTCACTCCGTCCAGCCGGCCGGCGAGCGCCGCGTGCAGGGCACGCGGCGCGATCACCGCGAGCCGCCCCTCGGCGGGGGTCAGCTCGGCGACGGCCTTGGCGACGGCGCCGGGCAGGTCGTCCCCGGCGTCCCGCGCCCAGGGCCGTACCCCGGTGGAGCGGACGGAGCGCGGCGGCTCGAACCCGGGGCGCTCGGCCCGCACCACACCGGCGGCGACGTCCATGATCTCGGACGGGGTGCGGTAGTTGACGCCGAGCCGTGTGTGCTCCCAGCGATCCTCGACGTACGGGGCGAGGATCTCCTCCCACGAGCCGACCCCCGCCGCCTCCGCCGTCTGCGCGGGGTCGCCGACGAGCGTCATGGAACGCGTGGGGCTGCGTCTCATCAGCAGCCGCCACGCCATCGGCGACAGCTCCTGCGCCTCGTCGACGATGATGTGGCCGAAGGCCCACGTCCGGTCGGCGGCGGCGCGCTCGGCGGCGCTGCGGTGGTCGTCCTCCTCGTGCCGCTCGGCCATCCGCTCGGCGTCGATGATGTTGTGCGCGGACAGGATCTCGGAGTCCTCCTCGTCCTTGTCCTCGAACTCGTACGTCCGCGAGGCGTAGGAGACGTCCAGCACGCCCTGCGCGTAGGCGATCTGGGTTCGGCGTTCCTGGTCGGCGAGCGCCCGGCCGACCCGGTCGTCCTCGCCCAGCAGTTCGGCGGCCTCGTCGAGGAGGGGCACGTCCGCGCCGGTCCAGTCCCCGGCCCGGGTCAGCGGGCGGCGGACGACCGCCGCGTCCTCGTCCGGGAGGTAGCCCCGCGGGTCGGCCAGGAAGTCGGCGACCAGTCGCTGCGGGGTCAGCCTCGGCCACAACTGGTCGACAGCGGACCAGACTTCGGGGTTCTCGGCGAGTTCGTCGCGGATCTGGGTGATGTCGCTCGGGTCGAGGAGGTTGGAGCCGTCGAAGGGGTCCGTGCCGATGCGTTCGGCGAGCATGTCGGTGAGGGCGTTGAGGATGTGCCCCTCGAAGTGCTCGCGGGCGACGTTGTGGGGCAGGTCCGCCGCGCGGGTGCGGTCCCGGGCGACCTGGACGAGGCCCGCGTCGAGCATCAGGATGTCCCGGTCGTGCTCGATCGCGATCACCGGGTCGGGAAGGGCCTGGCGGTCCCGGACGACCTCGGCGAGGACCCCGGCCATCTCGGCGCGCCCCTTCACGGCGGCCGCCTCGGGCGTGTCGAGGGCCGTGGCGTGGACGCCGGGGAAGAGTTCGCCGACGGTCGAGAGCAGCACACCGGTCTCGCCGAGCGAGGGCAGCACCTCGCCGATGTAGCCGAGGAAGGCCGGGTTCGGACCGACGATCAGGACGGCCCGCTTGGCGAGCAGTTCCCGGTGTTCGTACAGCAGATACGCGGCGCGGTGCAGGGCGACGGCGGTCTTGCCGGTGCCGGGGCCGCCTTCGACGACCATGATGCCCCGGTGCGGCGCGCGGATGATCCGGTCCTGTTCGGCCTGGATGGTCTGCACGATGTCGCCCATGCGGCCGGTGCGGGCCGAGTTGAGCGCGGCGAGCAGCACGGCGTCGCCGGTCGGGTCCTCGTGGCCGGTGCGTTCGCGGTCGCCGAGGTCGAGGATCTCGTCGTGCAGGGAGGTGACGTGGCGGCCCTCGGTGGTGATGTGCCGGCGGCGGCGCAGGCCCATCGGGGTGTGGCCGGTGGCCAGGTAGAAGGGGCGGGCGACCGGGGCCCGCCAGTCGATGAGGACCGGGGTGCGCTCGGTGTCGTCGGAGCGGATGCCGATCCGGCCGATGTGGCGGGTGACGCCGGCGGAGGGCGCCCCTTCCGCGGGGGATTCCACCGGGGCCAGATCGATACGGCCGAAGCAGAGCGACCCGTCCACGGCGTTCAGCGCGGCCAGCAGCCCCGAGCGTTCGGCGACCAGGATGTCCCGTTCGAGCCGGGCCTGCCTGGGCGTGTCGCCCTGGGCGAGCGCGTCCTCGACGGAGGCCTCGGTGGCACCTCGCAGGGCGTCCACCCGCGCGTACAGCCCGTCGATGAATTCCTGCTCGCTTCGCAGTTCATCATCGGGGAATTCTGTGTGCGATCCCTTGTTTGACAATTCCGCTCCCGCCCAGATATACTCTGCCTACTGAACTTCTTTGCGACTCGGTCCCCTTGAAGTCGCGAATCATCGAATATACGCAAAGAAATCCCCCGGGCGCAATTGCCCAGGGGATTTTTTGTATGCCGGGTGGGGTCAGAGCACGTCGGACAGCTCCTGGAGCAGCCGTCGCTTGGGCCGCGCGCCCACCATCGACTTCACGGGTTCACCGCCGCGGAAAACCATGAACGTCGGCATCGAGAGCACGCCGTACGCCAGCGTCGTCTCCGGATTGGTGTCCACGTCCAGCTGGACCACCTTGAACCGGTCGGCCTCCTCGAAGGCCAGCTCGCTGAGCACCGGCCCCATCTGCCGGCACGGCGGGCACCAGTCGGCCGTGAACTCCACCAGCACGGGCAGATCCGCCCCGATCACCTCCGCTCCGAAGTCCGCGTCCGTCACCTCGGCCACGCCTGCCGCCTTGATCACCGCGTCCGCCCTCCCAGTTCGCATACGGGTTCCGGACCGCCCGGAACCTCCGCGTCGGCCGCCAGCTCGTCGCGCGCCCGTTCGGCCCGCGCCAGCTGCTCGCCGACCTGTGCGCGCACCGACCGCAGCTCGTCGATCAGCCCGTCGAGCTCGCCGAGCTTGCGGCGGTAGACGTCGAGGGACGCCGGGCACGAGTCGCCCTCGGGATGCCCGGCCCGCAGACACTCCACGAAGGGGCGGGTCTCCTCCAGGTCGAACCCGAAGTCCTGCAACGTCCTGATCTGCCGCAGCAGCCGCAGGTCGTGCTCGTCGTACGTCCGGTACCCGTTCTCGCCCCGCCGCGCGGGCAGCAGCCCCCGCGACTCGTAGTAACGCAGAGTCCGCGTGGTCGTCCCGGCTCGTTCCGCCAGCTCGCCGATTCGCATGCCTCGACGGTAATCCTTGACGCCGACGTCAAGGCAAGCGTCCGCGGGCGGCCGGTTCAGCGGGCGGCCGGTCAGCGGGCGGTGCGCGGCAGCAGCGGCTTCCGCTCCACCGGTGACGACAGGACGATCGATGTCGTCGTCCGCCCCAGCGCGGAGGTCTGCTCCAGGACGTCCTCCAGATGGATCGTGTCCTCGACGGCGACCTTGAGGATCCAGCAGTCCTCGCCGACGACGTGGTGGACCTCGGTGATCTCGGGGCGGGCCAGCAGTTCCAGGGTCCGCGGGTGCTTGAGCGTGTAGCCGCCGTGCGGATTGACGCGGATGAAGGCCTGGATGCCGTAGCCGAGACGGGGTGCCGACACCCGGGCGCCGTATCCGGTGATCGCGCCCGCCGTCTCCAGCCGGCGCACCCGCTCCGCGACCGCCGCCGGGCTCAGCCGGACCCGGCGGCCCAGCTCGCTGAGCTTGATGCGGCCGTCGCTCTGGAGCAGTTCCAGGATCTGCCGGTCCAGCGCGTCGAAGGCCACCGACGTTTCGCCGGAGACGGCGCGCGGCTGCCGTGGTTCTTTCGGTGCGACGGCCGGATCTCCCATGTCTCCCCCTTCAGACCTGTCCCTTGCGACGGGAGAATTATGACCACAGGCCGAGGAACCGGGAACGCCCGGTGATCGGTGACGGGTGCGCGGGAATAGGGGAGGGCGATGTGCGAGAGATCTGCGTGATCGGCGGGAACCGGTATTTCGGAAAGCGTCTCATCGACCGGTTGACGGCCGCGGGAGACCGGGTCACCGTCATCAATCGCGGCTCGTCGGCGCCGCCCGCCGGGACCATTCATCTGATCGCCGACCGCGATGACGAGAACTCCCTGGAAAAGGCGCTGGGTTCACGGACTTTCGACGTCGTCGTCGACCAGGTCTGCTACACACCGCGGCAGGCGGAGATCGCGCGCCGGGTCTTCGCGGGGCGCACGCGCCGCTATGTGATGACGTCCACCGTCGAGGTCTACGAGTACGAGGACACGGCGGCCCCGGTCGGCGAGGGGGCCGTGGATGCCCGTACGGTCGCCGTCGATCCCGGCCTCCCCTGGGACGACGCGGAGTTCCTCGACGCGCACTACGGGGAGGGCAAACGACAGGCCGAGGCGGTGTTCGCGGCCGAGCCCGGCTTCCCGTACGTGGCCGTGCGCGTCGCCCATGTGCTGGGCGGGGACGACGACTTCACCGGGCGTCTGCAGCACTACGCCGACCGTATCCGCGCCGGCGAGCCGATCGCCGTGCCCCCGGTGAACCACCCGGCGACGTACATCCACGTCGAGGAGATCGCCGACTTCCTCTTCTGGACGGTGGGCGAGGACTTCACCGGCCCGGTCAACGCGGCCTCCCACGGGACCCTGACCACGGAGGAGCTGTGCGAGGCGATCGTCGCGCACCTCCCGGACGGCAGGACGCTCCTGCGGGCCGTCGAGGTGGGAGAGGTCTCCCCCTTCTCCTTCGGCCGTTCCTACGGCATGGACAACTCCCGGGCCACCCGGCTCGGTTTCCCCTTCGGTGACGCGCGGGCGTGGCTGCCGCGCGCCGTGGCCGAGACCCTCGGAAAGGACGACTGACATGCGCCGGCGGACACTTGGCGGGCTGAGCGTGAGTGCCGTGGGGCTCGGCGTGATGCCGCTGTCCATCGAGGGCCGCCCGGACGAGGCGCGGGCGCTGGCCACGGTGCACGCCGCCCTCGACGCGGGCGTCACGCTCCTCGACACGGCGGACTCCTACCATCTGCCCGGCGACGAACCCGGCCACAACGAACGGCTCGTGGCGCGCGCCCTCGCGACGTACGGCGGCGACACCACGGACGTCCTGGTGACCACCAAGGGCGGGCGCGGCAGGCCGGCCGACGGCAGCTGGACGGTGGACGGCTCCCCGCGCCGTCTCAAGGCGGCGGCCGAGGCCTCCCGGAAGCGGCTGGGCCTGGAGGCGATCGGCCTCTACCAGTTGCACAAGCCCGACCCCGCCGTCCCCTTCGAGGACTCGGTCGGCGCCCTGCGCGACCTTCTCGACGCGGGCACGATCCGGCTGGCCGGAATCTCCAACACCACCACCGACCAGATCCGCCGGGCCCACGCGATCCTCGGCGACCGTCTGGTCTCCGTCCAGAACCGGTACTCCCCCGCCGTACGGGACAGCGACGCCGAACTGCTTCTCTGTGCCGAGCTGGGTCTCGCCTTCCTGCCGTGGAGCCCGCTGGGCGGCATCTCCCGCAGTTCCCTGGACGGCCCGTCCGGCACCGGCTCCCCGGACGGTTCCCGGGAGGGGTTCGAGGCGTTCCACGCGGTGGCCCGGGAGCAGGGCGTGAGCCCTCAACAGGTCTGTCTCGCCTGGCTGTCGGCCCGCTCCCCCACCGTGATCCCGATCCCGGGCGCCAGCCGCCCGGAGACCGCCCGGGACTCGGCGGGGGCCGCGGACCTGCTGCTGAGCACGGCGGACCTGGCCCGCCTGGACACGGCGACGGACCACCGGCGCCCGCCCCTCACCTGACCCTGAGGCGGGCGTCGGCCCGACGGGTCACACCAGGACCCCGGCCGACTCCTCCACCTCCAGGAGCGACGCGCTCTGCCGCTCCGCCTCGAACGCCTTGTGCCCGCCACGCAGGCCGAACAGCCGCTTGGTGAGGGCGATGTAGAGGACGGCGAGAACGTTCAGGACCAGCGTGGCGATCTTCAACCAGCTGATGTGCTCGGTGAGTTCGTAGATCTCCAGCGGAAGGAACGCCGCGGTGGCGACGACCGTGAGGTACTCCGCCCAGCGCTTGGCGTACCAGAGCCCGACCGCCTCGACGATCTCGATCAGCGCGTACACCAGCAGCAGGACCGCGACCAGCAGCAGCGTGGAGTGCTTGTAGCCGAAGGTCTTCTGGATGGTGCCGACCACGGGCGAGTGGTCGAGGTCGTAGTGGAAGTGCCGGAAGACCGGCCGGAGGACGTCGAGGTATTCGTCGAAGAGGCGGCGCACCGCGTCCTGGCTGTTGCTGAACTTCCACACGGCGGCCGCGACCAGCACGATGAACACCCCGCGCACGGCCCGCTCGATCGCCAGGAAGCGCAGGATGAACAGATCGCGGAGCACCTTGCCGCGGGGCACGAGCGGCGCCTCGGCCGCGGGGCCCGTGCCGTGCGGATCGCCCAGCGCGAAGTCGCCGCAGCGCAGACAGCGCCAGGCCTCGCCGAGGCCCGTCTCGGCGCGCAGCCGCTCCCGCAGCACCCGCTCGTCGGGCGCGTACGTCACATGGCCGCGCCGTGCGCAGGTACGCCGGTCCCAGTCGATCTTCATGCTCGGTGTCCTCCGCAGAACGTGTCGTGCCGTGCCGGTCGGTCCGGCACGGCACGGTAGTGCACCTGTTCTACGAGACGGCGGCCCGCGGGTCACGGTTCCGGGCGGCCGGGCGGTGGGGCGGGTCAGGGATCAGCGGGTCGTCTTTCCCGCGGACACGGCCTCCTCCGACGGCACCTCGGCGTCCACCGGGACGTCCGCACCGGCCCGCTTCGCGGTGCCGTTCTCCGTTTCGCGCTCGGCCGCGGCCTCGGAGTCCGTGCGCCCCTTCCGTGGCAGCAGCACCGCCACCAGCACGGTGCCCACACCCAGGATCACCGCTCCGACGAGGCTGGTGTGCGCCACCGCGTCCGAGAAGGACGAGCCGACCGCGTCCGCCATCTGCCGGGCTCCGTCGGCGAGTTGACCGGCCTGCGCCTTCAACTGGGCCGCCTGCTCGGCGTTCGCCGTCTGCGCGGCCTGTTCGCCGAGCGCGCGGGCCTTGTCGCCGATGCCCTGGGCGACGGCGTATCCGGCGCCCACCGAGTCCTGGGCCGTGGTCAGGGCGCCCGCCGGGAGCTTGCTGCCCGCGGTCGCGTCCGCCAGGTGCGAGGAGTACGAACCGGCCAGCACCGAGCCGAGGATGGCGATGCCGAGCGAGCCCCCGAGCTCCAGCGAGGTGTCGTTGACCGCGCCGCCGACGCCCAGTTCGGCCTCGGGGAACGCGCCCATGATGGCGTCCGTGCAGGGCGAGAGCGCGAGCCCGATGGCGAGGCCGAGGATGACCAGGGGCAGGACGAGATCGCCGTACGCCGAGGAGGCGTCCACCCGGGTGAGCAGCGCCAGCGCCACCGTGCCGCCGACCATGCCCGCGGTCACCGTGAACTTCATGCCGATGCGGGGGGTGAGGTACCCGGTGAGCGCCGAGCCCACGAAGACGGCGCCGGCGAGCGGCAGCATCCGTACACCGGTGTCCAGCGCGTCGTAGCCGAGGACGAACTGGAGGTGCTGGGTGAGGTAGTAGAAGGCGCCGAAGACGGCCAGGAAGAAGAGGGCGACGGCGAGGTTCGAACCGGCGAAGCGACGGTGGGCGAAGCGCCGTACGTCGACGACCGGGCGCGGGTGGCGCAGCTCCCACAGGACGAAGAGGACCAGTCCGGCGCCGGCGGCCACCGCGGCGGTCACGGCCTTCACGCCCCACCCGAAGTGCGGGCCTTCGATGATCATGTAGACCAGCGAGCCGATCCAGACGACGGAGAGCAGCCCGCCGACGTGGTCGATGCGGTGGTGGTGCGCGGCCTTGGACGGCGGTACGAGGACGAGCGTGCCGACGATGGCGAGGGCGGCGATCGGCACGTTGATCAGGAACGTGGACGACCAGCCGTGGTGCTCCAGGAGGGCGCCCGCGACCAGCGGCCCGGCGGCGATCGCGAGACCGGCGGTGGCGGTCCACAGGACGATCGCCTTGGCCCGTTCGGCGCGCGGGAAGGTCGCGGCGAGCAGGGAGAGCGTGGCCGGCATGATCAGCGCGGCGCCGACGCCCATGACGGCGCGGGCCGCGATGACCCCGGTGGAGCTGTCGACGAGCGATCCGGCGACCGCGCCGCCACCGAAGACGACGAGTCCGAGGACGAGCGCGCCGCGGCGGCTGTACTTGTCGCCGATGGCGCCGAGCAGCAGCATCAGCGCGGCGTACGGGACGGTGTATCCGTCGATGACCCATTGGAGGTCGGCGCTGGACAGGCCGAGGTCCTGGGTCATGTCGGGAGCCGCGACCGTGAGGGCGGTGTTCGCCATCACGATGATCAGCAGGCTCAGGCAGAGCACCAGCAGCGCCCACCAGCGCCGGGCGTAGGGCCGGTCCATCCTCTCGACCGGCTCGTTCATGACGAGACGCATGGCTACGGTCGCCTTCCTCGATCGACGGGTACGGAGATCCGTCCGCACCAGAACTTGCACAACGGAGTGCAATTGCACAACTCTGTGCAATGTACGAGATTGCACAGCACTGTGCAAACGCAGGAGGCGGAGACGCATGACGAAGGAGGTGGAGACCCTTGACCGCGGGGGGTGGCCGCCCGAGGGGCGGGCAGAATGGCAGCCATGACCACGGGTAGCCCGAGCCGCGCCGATGTGAACCGCCGCCGCATCCTCGACGTCGCACTCGCCGAACTGCTGCGCGATCCCGACGCGTCCATGGACCAGATCGCCCGCGCGGCGGGTGTCGTACGGCGCACGGTGTACGGGCACTTCCCCAGCCGCGAGGCACTGGTCGGCACCCTGACCGACGAGGCCGTGGCGACGGTCGCGGCGGCGCACGCGGCGGGCCGCGAAGGGGTCGCGGACCCGGCCGAGTCCCTGGCCCGCTCGACCCTCGCCGTCTGGGAGATCGCCGACCGCTACCGGCTGCTGGTCGCCCTCGCCCAGCGCAGCGTCACCATGCAGGGCATCCGCGAGCGCCTCACACCGGTCCGGGAGGCCTGCGCGGAGATCCTTCGGCGCGGCCTCGACCAGGGCGTCTTCACGTCCCCGCTGCCCCCGCGGGCACTGGCGTACGTACACGAGCAGACCCTGTTCGCCCTGATGGAGGCGGTGAACGACGGGCTCCTGGCAGCGGAGGAGGCGGGCCGCTCCGCCGCGGTCACCATGCTGACCGCGGCGGGCGTACCCGCCTCGCACGCCACCGCACTGGTGGCGAAGCTGAGCGACTGAGTCCTCGCAGGGGTCAGGACCTCCGAGCACCCGGTCGCCTTCAGCGCTGCACCGGACGGCCAGGCCCGTGGGGGAAGCCCGACCGCCCGGCGTCTCAGGGGGCGGCACATCACGCGACCGCGGAAAGCGAACGCCGCCCGGCGAAGGGAGCAGGCCGCAGGGAGCCGGTGCCATTCGACGCCGGCTCCGTACGGCAGGACGCGCGCCCGGGGCGGGATCAGCTCGGCGGCCTCAAGGACCCGCTCCGCGTACCGTGCGCACCGCGCATCCGGTGCCCGCCGCACCGTCGGCCCCTCGCGGGGCCGACGCTCCTACGCCTTCACCGGCTCCTTCTCGCCGCCCTGCTCCGGCACGTCCGCGTGGACGTCGGCGGTGTCGGCGTCGTCCAGCAGGGTCTTCTCGTCGAACGGCAGCTGTCCGGCGAGGACCTTGGCCACCCGCTCCCGGTCGATCTCCTTCGTCCAGGTGCCGATCAGGACCGTCGCCACGGCGTTCCCCGCGAAGTTCGTCAGGGCGCGTGCCTCACTCATGAAGCGGTCGATGCCGACGATGAGGCCGACGCCGTCCACCAGGGCGGGCTTGTGCGACTGGAGGCCGCCGGCCAGGGTCGCGAGGCCCGCCCCGCTGACGCCCGCCGCGCCCTTGGACGCGACGAGGAGGAAGAGCAGGAGCGGGATCTGCTCCCCGATCGACATCGGCGTGCCCATCGCGTCGGCGATGTAGAGCGAGGCCATGGTCATGTAGATCATCGTGCCGTCGAGGTTGAAGGAGTAGCCGGTCGGGACGGTGATGCCGACCACCGGCTTGCCGACGCCCAGGTGCTCCAT
This sequence comes from Streptomyces sp. NPDC060027, assembly GCF_042737005.1. Lineage (NCBI taxonomy): Bacteria > Bacillati > Actinomycetota > Actinomycetes > Kitasatosporales > Streptomycetaceae > Streptomyces > Streptomyces sp. NPDC060027. The sequence goes on along the minus strand of NZ_JBHWVI010000168.1, from coordinate 4,524 downwards.
CTTCGCGATGAGCCGCGGCAGGGCGGACTCGGAGGAGGAGGTGGACAGGATCAGCAGGAACTCCCGGCCCAGGTACTTCAGGAACGTCAGGATGTTCAGGCCCGTCACCACGCGCAGCAGCGTGCCGAGCACGACGAAGACGAAGAGGAAGCAGGTGACGTAGAAGCCGAGCATCAGCACGGCGAGACTCTTGAGCGCGTCCAGGCCGGCGGAACCGGTGACCGCGGCGATGGCGCCGAAGGCACCGAGCGGGGCCGCCCACATGACCATGGCGAGGACCCGGAAGACGAGCCGCTGGATGTGCTCCACACCGCGCAGGACGGGCTGCCCGGCCGACCCCATGGCCTGCAGCGCGAACCCGGTGAGCAGCGCGACGAGCAGGGTCTGCAGGACCTGGCCCTCGGTGAACGCCGAGACCATCGTGGTCGGGATGATCGAGAGCACGAAGTCGACCGGCGGCAGCGCCTCCGCCGACACCTGCCCCTGACCGGCGTCCTTGACCGCGTCGGTCATCGCCAGGCTGCTGCCCGGCTCCAGGATGTTGCCGACGACCAGGCCGATCGCCAGCGCGACCAGCGACATCACCAGGAAGTAGCCGAGCGCGATACCGCCGACGGCGCCGACCTTGGCGGCCTTGCGCACCGAGCCGATGCCCAGCACGATCGTGCAGAAGATGATCGGGGAGATCATCATCTTGATCAGGTTCACGAAGCCCGTACCGATGGGCTTCAGCTCGACCGCGAGGTCGGGGGCGATCAGACCCACGGCGATACCGAGGATCACGGCGCCGATCACGGCGATGTACAGATAGTGCGTACGGTCCCGCTTGGCGGCGGGTGCGGCAGGTGCCGTTTGCGGCGTGCTGGCCACGGCTGCCCTCCTTGACGACGTCATCGGCATCATCCGGCGTGCGGCTCACGTCCGGCGGAACCCCGGAGTGCGGCTCACGTCCGGGGGATCCGGGAGGCGTGGACTCCCGGGGGATGAGGGGACTATCTCCCGGCGTGTGAGGGCGGTCACCCTTCCGTTCATTGAGTTCACGCTCCCCCGGAAGAGCTCCCGCCCGGGGGAGGCACACTGAACGGCATGCGCCTCCCCCGTGTCCCGCGACCCCGCAGCCTCGCCGGCCAGCTCTTCGGCATGCAGGCGGTACTGATCGCGGTCCTCGTCGCCGGGTACGCGCTGTTCAGCTACGTCAGCGACCGCGGCCAGGCCGAGGAGGCGGCCGGCCGTCACGCGATGGCCGTCGCCCGCTCGGTCGCGGACGCCCCGTCCGTCCACGAGGCCATCGGCACCGCGAACCCCACCGCGGACCTCCAGCCGTACGCCCTCCGGGTGCAGCGGGACACCGGGGTCGACTTCGTGACGATCATGAATCCGCGGGGCATCCGCTGGACGCACCCGGAGGAGAAGCTGATAGGCAAGCACTTCCTCGGGAACATCGGCCCCGCTCTGCAGGGCGGGTCCTTCACGGAGACGTACACGGGCAGCCTCGGCCCCTCCGTGCGCGCCGTCACCCCGATCCGGGCCGACGGTCGGACCATCGGCCTGGTCAGCGCCGGCATCAAGGTCGAGGCGATCACCAAACGCGTCCAGGACCAGATGACGGCCCTGATCGGGGTCGCGGCGGGCGCGCTGCTGCTGGGCGGTATCGGCACCTACGTCATCAACGCCCGGCTGCGCCGCTCCACCCAGGGCATGAACGCGGCCGAGCTGAGCCGTATGCACGACTACCACCAGGCCGCGCTGCACGCCGTGCGCGAGGGGCTGCTGATGCTGGACGGGCAGTTCCGGGTGGCCCTGATGAACGACGGCGGGCGGGAACTGCTCGGCGTCACGGACGACGTGGTCGGCCGTTCGGTGGCCGAACTCGGGCTGCCCGCGCCGCTGACGGGCGCGCTGCTGTCGGCGGAGCCCCGTCTGGACGAGGTCCATCTGACGGACGCGCGGGTGCTGGTCGTGAACACCACCCCGGTGTCCGGCGGCGAACGCCGCGGCACGGTCGTCACCCTGCGCGATGTGACCGAACTCCAGGCGCTGACCGGCGAGCTGGACTCGGAGCGCGGCTTCACCCAGGCGCTGCGCTCACAGGCGCACGAGGCGGCGAACCGCCTGCACACGATGGTCTCCCTCATCGAACTGGGCCGCGCCGAGGAGGCCGTCGACTTCGCCACCGCGGAGCTGGAACTGGCGCAGGCCCTCACCGACGAGGTGATCTCCGCGGTCAGCGAACCGGTCCTCGCCGCGCTGCTGCTGGGCAAGGCGGCGCAGGCGAACGAGCGCGGTGTGGAACTCGTGGTCTCCGAGGACAGCGGCATCGACGACGGGCTGCTCCCGGCCTCGCTCTCCGCGCGCGACCTGGTCACCGTCCTGGGCAATCTGATCGACAACGCGCTGGACGCGGCGCAGGGCACGGCGGGCGCACGGGTCACGGTGACGGCGTTCACCGGCGAATCCGTCCTGGTCCTGCGGGTCGCCGACACCGGCTCGGGGGTGGACCCCGCCCACGCGGAGCAGGTCTTCCAGCGCGGCTGGTCCACGAAACCGGCGGGCCCCGGCGGCCGCGGCCTCGGTCTGGCCCTCGCCCGCCAGACCGTGAACCGTCACGCGGGCACGCTGGAGGTCCGCGAAGGAATCGAGGGCGGGGCGGAGTTCGAGGTGCGCCTGCCGTTGCCCTCGGCTGTCCCGCCCGGCCGGTCCGCCCCGCCGTCCGAGTCCGCTGTGCCTGGAGGCGCCGTATGACCGATCCGATCCGGGTGCTCGTCGTCGAGGACGACCCCGTCGCCGCCGACGCGCACGTCATGTACGTCGGCCGGGTACCCGGCTTCACGGCGGTCGGCAAGGCCCGCACGGGGGCGGAGGCGCGCCGCGCGCTGGACCGTACGCCGGTGGACCTGCTGCTGCTCGACCTGCATCTGCCGGACGTGCACGGCCTCCAGCTCGCCCGCTCCCTGCGCGCCGCCGGCTATCACGCGGACGTCATAGCCGTGACGTCCGCGCGGGACCTGGCGGTCGTACGGGAGGGGGTGTCGCTCGGGGTCGTCCAGTACGTGCTGAAGCCGTTCACCTTCGCCACCCTGCGCGACCGGCTGATCCGGTACGCCGAGTTCCGCGCGGCGGCCGGCGAGGCGAGCGGCCAGGACGAGGTGGACCGCGCGCTGGCGGCCCTGCGCGCTCCGGGACCGGCCGCGCTGCCCAAGGGCCTGAGCGCGCCGACCCTGGAACGCGTGACCGTCACCCTCCGGGACTGTGCCGACGGCCTGACGGCGGCCAAGGTCGCCGAGGCCGTCGGCATCTCCCGGATCACCGCCCGGCGCTATCTGGAGCACCTGGTGGAGGCGGGCCGGGCGGCGCGCGCCCCGCAGTACGGGACGGTCGGGCGACCGGAGTTGCAGTACCGCTGGGTGAAGGGCTGACCCTGGAGGGGCTCAGCCGTTCGGCAGCGCGGCAGTGCGGTCCGGAAAATCGCAGCCAGACCCTGCCCCTGTTCATGCACGAACAGGCCCTCCAGAACAGCGTGATCGGGTAGGGGACAGCGGTGGCGCTGCTGCTCCCGGTGGTCGGCTCACTGTTCTCGCTGGTGTACATACGACTGCTGCGGACGGAGGTGTGAGATGTCCGCTTCCGGCGGGACGGATTCAGGGCCGAGGTCGAAACCGTATGTTCCTACAATCTGTGATTGTGGCCGAACAGACCGTAGTCACCGCAGCCCCGGACCCATATTTTGTGCGCGTGCACCGACCGCAAGCCCAACAGCCCACCCCGCCGTTCAACGCCCCCGCCGCCCGGAGACTGCGGGCAGCGCTCGGAATGGGGCCCGAGCATGTCGCGTACGGACTGAGAGCCTCGTACGGGCTGCCGTACGTCACACCCGATCTCGTCACCGCCTGGGAGCGCGGCATCACCGCGCCGAGCAGCCCGGAACTCACCGCCCTCGCAGGCGTGTTGTGGTGCTCACCGGGTGAACTCATAGGCGCCCCCCGCACCTTGCGCGAACACCGCGTCGCCCGCGATCTCGCCCAGGAGGACGTGGCACGCGCAGTCGGGCTCGAACTCCTCGCCTACCAGAGGATGGAGGAGGCCGGCACCTGGCGCGGCAACGAGCGGCAGTCCACCGCGCTCGCCGACGTTCTCGAACTCTCGCTGCCCGACTTCATCACCGTGACGGGCCGCGACGCCCGGCTCGGCGACCTGCTGCGCAGCGCCGTGACGACGCGCTGGCAGGCCTATGTGCGCCCGGTCTCGAAGGTGGTGCCGCTGGACCGGAACCTCCTGGAGACCGCGCTGGAGGAGATGCACACCGACTACCAGGGGCAGATGGTCGCGACGCTGAACTGGGGCGGCGGTTCGGCCGCGACCGGTTCGGGCGAGTCCGGCCGGGAGTACCTCGACCGGGTCGTCGACCACTTCTGGTCGACGGTCCACAGAAGTACGTACTGAGCATGCGGCCGTGGTCGTGGGGGGGGGGGCCGCCCGGGGGGGGGCGCCGCGGCCGCCCGGCCCCCCGGGGGCGGGCGGCCCCGC
>NZ_JBHWVI010000167.1:0-19101 GCF_042737005.1 Streptomyces sp. NPDC060027 | reverse complement strand
GGCTGTGCCGCTCCGTCAGGAGTCGTCGGACGAGGTGCGCCGGCGGGACATGTACCAGGCCGCGCCGACGGAACCGGCGATGAGCGCCGCTCCCATCCCGATCTCCTTCAGGTCGAAGCCGCCGGCGCTGCCGCCGACACCGGCCCGGACGCCCTGCTGGAGCGGGACCGGGGTCGGAGTGGTCGGCCGGCCCCCGGCGATGGTGAGACCGGTGCTGCCGCTCGCTCCGCCGCACGAGAACGTCACGTCGTACACGGCCCCGGGTCTGGCGTCCCAGTCGACCATGGCGGTGGCCGAGGACTGCCCCGGCGGGATGGTGACGGTGTCGAAGACACCGGAGGTGACCGTGGCGCTTCCCCTGCACCCGCCGTCCCGCTTCAGGAGCAGCGACACCTGGCCGCCCGCGGCGACGGTCGACGGCTGCACGCTGAAGGCGAAGGGGGTGATGTTGTGGCTGTCCCCGTCACCGGCGAGGGCGGCGGGTGCGGTGAAGGTCAGGGCGGTCACGCCCAGCAGTGCGGCCGAAGCGACGCGTATCGCGCGCATGGTGAGCCTCCAGGTCCCCGAGGAGCCTTGCTGCGGACCTTTTCCGCTCGCGCCAGAAATGCACCTCGATGATCGAAACGCTAGGAAAGGGTGTCCGCCGGCGCGATCCCAGTCGCGCGAACGGGTCAATCGTGTGGGCCGTCCGGGGGGTGGCATGCGTACGGCCGGGGGACGGACACGGCGTGGCGTGTGTCCCCCGGCCGCCGCGTCCCGCTCAGGGATCCGTCACCCGCGAAGGCGGTTCCGTCACCCGCGAAGGCGGTTCCGTCACCCGGGAAGGTTCGGGAAGAGAGCCGTGAAGGGCTCGGCCGACGCCGTGATCCCACGGCTGTAGGGCGCGTCGAAGTCCCAGATCAGGAACAGCAGGAAGGCGATCAGGGCGGAGAACAGCCCGGCCAGGATCAATTCCCGGGCGGTGCGCCGGATCTGCAGCGCGAAGATCATTCCGACCGTGACGACGGCGCCGGTGATGAGCCCGAACCACACCACCCCCGGCATGGTCGCCCCGGTCGAGTCGGCCCGGGCGCTGCGGGCGGCGTCGGCCGCCGTCACCTGGTCGAGGAGCGGCTGGTAGGCCTGCGCCTCGAAGTCCGTCTTCGGCTCGTAGTCGGTGACGTCGTGCCGGATGTCCTCGAAGAGCCGGGCTCCCTCGGCGGTCACCTCGCCGTGCTCGGCCATGGCCTTCCACTCGGTGGTCACCACGAAATGAACGTACGCGTCCACATCGCCGCGGATGCGGTCGCGCACGTCGGGCGGGTAGACCCGGACCCGCTCGGAGATCTCGTGCAGGGCCTGGGCCTCCGCCTGCACATGGTCCTGGGCGCCGCCGCGGGCCTCCCAGACACCGGCGATGGCCAGACCGAGGACGATGGCGTACACCACGCCGATCATCATCGTCATGTACTCGATGACGTCCGGGGTCTCGGTGGGGTCCTCGTCCTCGCGGGCCCTGCGATGGCGTACGAGGGTCACGATGAGGACCACGAGGCACGCGGCCGCCATCGCGAGGGCGAGAACAAGCCAATCCGACAAAGTTTGCCTCCAGGGGTCAGCGCGGGCGCAGCGCCGCGACGGCGAGCACCGCGGGCGCGGTGATGAGCAGGGTGAACGAGACCAGCGACGGACCGCTGCGGGGCGGGTGCTTGTGCGGCGGGGTGCGGTACGCCGGATAGCTGACCGGGGCCGGTGCGGGCGCCGGACGCGCGCTCGGCGTGGGCTCGGGCTTCGGCGTGGGTCTCGGCGCCGGGACCGCCGCCGGCCGTGGCGGCGCGGGCTTCGGTTTCGGCGCTGGGGGAGGCGGAGGCGGTGGCGGTGGCGGCGGAGGAGGCGGTGGTTCGGGCTTCGGCGCGTGGGTGGGTGGGGGAGGCGGCGTCGGCTTCGGCTTCGGCGGCGGAGGGGGCTTCGGGGGCGGTGGCGGGGTCGGTGTGGGGGTCGGCGGGCAGGGCGGGGGTGTGGTCGGGGCCGGGCACCGGATGGTGTTCCCGGCGACCGCGACCGCCCCGCTGCCCGCCACGGCCACCGCGGTGGTCCCGCCGCTGTCCGGGCCCGTGGAGGCGTAGGCGCAGGCGTCGGCCGCGGCCGTACCGCTCGGCGCGCCGACGAGGAGCCAGGTGAGCGCCGTCAGCGCCAATGCCCGTATGACGAGGGCGGATCGGGTCCGTTGGGGTGCATGCACGACGAAGATCATGGGGCGCGCCGGACCGGGCCGCGCCGCAGTGTCCGGGATTGCCCCCGAAGGGGGTACGTCCGACTCCCGGCGGCTTGACGTGCGAGGCGGGAAACGCGGCCGGCCGGCGCACGTGTGTGCTAGAGGTGCCGCTTGCGTCACAGGCTTCCGAAAGAAATTTGCGGCCTGTTTGAACACTCCTGCCCCTCCCGCCCGTACCTAGGGCCATGCGCGGCGCAGTAGGGCGCTGCAACATTTACGCGAACAGCGGGAGTTACCAATGAAGACCTCCTGGCGGAGCGCCTCACTCGTAGCGTCAGCTGCGGCCGTGCTGGCGCTCACGACGGCGTGTGGTCAGGAACAGGGCACCCCTTCGACGGGCAGCCAGAACGTGGGGGCTACCGCCGCCGCGGGTGGATACGGGACGAGCACCACCGCGGGCAACGGCTACGGCGCCGATTCCAAGGAGACCGCCGGTGCCAAGGCGGAAACCGCGGGTCAGCTCGCCGTGTCGGAGAGCGCGAAGCTCGGCAAGGTACTCACCGACGGGGCCGGACTCACCCTTTACCGCTTCGACAAGGATACCGCCGAACCGCCGAAGTCGAGCTGCAACGGCGACTGCGCGACCGCCTGGCCGCCCGTGCCCGCCGACGGCGCCGAGGCCGCCACCGGCGTCGACAAGGCACTGCTCGGCGAGGTCACCCGATCCGACGGTACGAAGCAGCTGACCATAGGCGGCTGGCCCATGTACCGGTATGCCAAGGACACCAAGGCCGGAGACGCCAACGGCCAGGGTGTGGGCGGTACTTGGTTCGCCTCCGCGCCCAACGGCAAGAAGGCCACGCTGGCCGACCTGCCCGGCCTGTCGGTCCGCAAGGACCCGAAGCTCGGCGAGATCGTCGTCGACAAGAACGGGATGACCGTCTACCGCTTCATGAAGGACCAGGCCTGGCCCGTCTCGAAGTCGGCCTGCACCGGCGCCTGCCTGGAGAAGTGGCCCGCTGTCGCGCCGGTCTCCGAGGATGACACCAAGGGCGTCAAGAAGAAGGGCCTGATGCCCTTCACCCGCCCGGACGGCGTCAAGCAGATGTCGGTCAACTGCTGGCCGATCTACACCTTCTCCGGTGACACCGCTCCCGGTGACACCAACGGTCAGGGAGTCGGCGGCACGTGGTACGCCGTCTCTCCCGAAGGAAAGCCGGTCGGCGCCTCCGAGTAGGGAATCGCCTCTTCAGGGTCCGCCCCCTCCGCACCGCACGGAGGGGGCGGACCTTTGTCATGTCCGGTGTTGTGTCCGGGCGTGGCCGAAACATTTCGGCTGCGTGGCGACGTGAAAGGTCCCGGCGTGCGGCCCGGATGTGAAAGAACGCGGTTGCTCTCCGGGCGACGTGGCCACGCTTCGTGACTCCGCGGAGCTTTTTGGAATGCTTCGGAGCGATTTCGCGGCGGCGGTGCGTGGCGTGCGACAGTGACGTTCGCAGGCGCCAATTCGGCACGTGCCCTTGGCAGTGACGGTGAACGGACGGCCAATTTCCGTTTTGACTCGCTCCTTTGGCGGGCGATCAGTAGCCTCTGCTCGAACACCGGATCGTCTACGCCGTCGCCTACGCCTTGGAGAGATAGATGGAGCGTCCCGCCTGGGCCCCCCGCAGCATTGACATCTCAGTGCCGAGTGTGTCCCGTATCTACGACTACTACCTGGGCGGTTCGCACAACTTCGAGGTCGACCGGGAAGCGGCACGCAAGGCGATGGAGTTCATGCCGGGACTTCCCAAAGTCATGCAGGCGAACCGGGCGTTCATGCGCCGGGCCGTTCGCTTCGCGGCCGGCGAGGGCATCGATCAGTTCCTCGACATCGGCTCAGGCATCCCGACATTCGGCAATGTCCACGAGATCGCCCAGACCGTCCGGCCCGGCGCACGGGTCGTCTACGTCGACCACGATCCGGTTGCCGTCGCACACAGCCAGGCCGTGCTGCGGGACAACGAGGACGCGGACGTCGTCGCCGCCGATCTTCTCAAGCCCCAGGAAATCCTGGCGAGCACCCAGGTTCAGCAACTGATCGACCTGAACCGGCCGGTCGCCCTGCTTCTCGTTGCCATACTTCACTTCGTGGAAGACGCGGACGACCCGTACCGGGCGGTGGCCGAACTGCGCGACGCCCTCGCGCCGGGCAGCCTGCTCGTCGTCACGCATGCCTCCTTCGAGGGAATTCCGCTCCCGAAGGAGCAGGCCGAGGGCACGGTCGACGTCTACAAGAACATCCGCAACCCGCTGATCATGCGTACGCGCGACGAGATCGCGCGGTTCTTCGAGGGGTACGACATGGTGGAACCCGGACTGGTGCCGATGCCGAACTGGCGGCCCGACACGGCACCCGAGGACGAGGATCCCTATTCCTTCTCCGGGTTCGGCGGCGTGGGACGCACGGCGTGACCGCCGAGCCGGACGGGCCGGAGGACAGACTGCGCCGGTTCGCGACGATCTGGAGCCGCGCGGTCTTCCCCGTCACCTCCACCTCGCTGACCCGGCCCGAGTTCGAGAAGCAACTACTGCCGCTCGCACGGCGGTTGAGTGAGGCGCTGCGCGCCAGGAACTTCGAGGCGGCCGAGGGCCGGGCCGTTGGCGCCGCGCTCGTCGCCGCACACTGCACCGACCCCGAGGCGCTCAGCCGCGCCCTCGACTGCGTCGACGCCTACCTGGTGCTCTACTGCGGCGAGGACGGGCCCCAGGAGGCGCTGCGGACCCGCTCCGCCCGGCTCCAGCACGCCATGGCCGCCGGATACGCGCAGGCGCTTCGGGAGCGGACGCTCGCCGAGCAGCAGGCCATCTCCCAGGCGGCGTTGACCGCGCGCAGCGCGGTCGCCGAGGCGCTGCACGACAGCGAGGCCCGCTTCCGCGCGGTCTTCGAGGGCGCGGCCATAGGCATCGGCATCGCCGACCTCGACGGCAACATCCTCCAGGTCAACGGAGCCCTGCTGCGGATGTTCGGCGGCTCCGAACAGTCCATGCGCGGCCGCCGGGTCACGGAGTGGACGCACGCCGAGGACGCGCCCCAAGTGTGGCGGCTGTACGAGGAGTTGGTGCGCGGCGAGCGCGAGCACTATCACGTCGAGAAGGCGTTCTACCGCCCCGACGGCACCGCCCTGTGGACCAACCTGACGGTCTCGCTGCTGCGCGACGCGGACGGCGAACCCCAGTACCAGCTGGCGCTGATGGAGGACACCACCGAGCGGCGGCTCCTCAATCTGCGGCTGCGCTACGAGGCGACGCACGACGCGCTCACCGGACTGCCCAACCGGACGCTGTTCTTCGAGCGCCTGGAGAAGGCGCTGGCCGCGGGGGAGGGCCAGCGCTTCGGCCTGTGCTACCTCGACCTCGACGGCTTCAAGACCATCAACGACAGCCTCGGGCACGCGGCCGGCGACCGGCTGCTCGTCGAGGTCGCCGACCGCCTCCAGTCCTGCGCCACCGCCCCCGGCGAGATGGTCGCCCGGCTCGGCGGCGACGAGTTCGTGGCCCTCACCACCGGCCCGAACACCGAACGCGAGGTCGACGAGTTGGCCGGGCGCATCATGAACGCGCTCGTCACCCCGATCAGGGTCGACGGCCGCGACCTGACCGTGCGGGGCAGTGTCGGCGTCGTCGAGGGCCCGGCCGGAGAGCGCGGCGCCGCCGAGGTGCTGCGCAGCGCCGACATCACGATGTACCGGGCCAAGTCCGCGGGCGGCAACCGCTTCGAACTGGCCGACCCCGAGGCCGACGCCCGCGCCATCACCCGCAACGGCCTCACCACCGCGCTGCCCGCCGCCCTGGACCGGGGCGAGTTCTTCATCGAGTACCAGCCGCTGGTGCACCTCGGCGACGGCAGCGTGCGCGGCGCGGAGGCGCTGGTGCGCTGGCTGCACCCGCAGCACGGCGTCCTCGGCCCCGACCGTTTCATCCCGCTCGCCGAGCACACGGGACTGATCGTGCCGCTCGGCCGCTGGGTCCTGGAGCAGTCGGTGCGCCAGGCCCGCACCTGGCAGGAACGGCACTCCGGCGCGCGCCCGCTCCGCGTCAACGTCAATCTCTCGCCCTGCCAGCTGACCCATCCCGGCCTGGTCCAGGACACGGTCGACATCCTGGAACGCGAAGGCCTCGACGCCCGGGCGCTGTGCCTGGAGGTCACCGAGTCCGCGCTGATCGGCGCCGACGACGACCTGCTCAAACCCCTGCGCCGGCTCGCCGAGATGGGTGTCGACATCGCCCTCGACGACTTCGGCACCGGCTACTCCAATCTCGCCAACCTCCGCCGCCTGCCGGTCAGCATCCTCAAACTGGACCGGTCCTTCACCCAGGGCATGCAGCAGTTCCCGGCGGATCCGGTCGACCTGAAGATCGTCGAGGGCATCGTCTCCCTCGCCCACAGCCTCGACCTCGCGGTCACGGTCGAGGGCGTGGAGACCGGCGCCCAGGCCGAACAGCTGCGGATACTGGGCTGCGACACCGCCCAGGGCTGGTACTACGCCCGGCCCGGACCGCCGGAGCGGCTGCACGAGCTGGCGCTGGTCGACGCGACCGCCTGAGCGCACCCACGCGGCCGCACCCACGCGGCGCGGTCTCCCGGAACGGAGGCCGCGCCGCGCCGGCGTGGGAGGACGGTCCGCCGTACCGTGCCGGACGTCATGACCCGCCCGGCGGCCGGGGCGCCCGCCGCCCGCACGCCTCGCGCGCCCGGCCCTCCGTATGTCTCACTGACAGCACGCACCTCTCACAGATGGAGCCGAGACGGATGAGCACGGAACTTCAGGGCAGGACCGCCGTCGTCACCGGAGCCAGCAAGGGCATCGGACTCGCGGTCACCGAGGCGCTGGCCGGCGCGGGCGCGACGGTGATCGCCGGCTCCCGCGGCACGTCCCCGGGTCTCGACGCGCTGGTCGACAAGGGCCACGTCACCTGGGTGCCGGTCGACCTCGCCGAACCCGACGCGGCGGGGCGGCTCGTCGAGGCGGCGGGCGGGCGGATCGACGTCCTCGTCAACAACGTGGGCTCGGCCCCCGCCCGCACCGGTGGCTTCCTGTCGGTGACCGACGAGCAGTGGCGGCGCACCGTCGATCTGAACCTGCTCACGGCCGTACGGGTCACCCGTGCGGCCCTGCCGTCGATGCTGGCCGCCGGACAGGGCTCGGTCGTGACGATCGGCTCGGTCAATGCCACCCTGCCCGACCCCCTCGTCATCGACTACAGCGCGGGCAAGGCCGCCCTGGTCGCGTTCTCCAAGGCGCTGTCCAAAGAGGTCGGCCCGAAGGGCGTCCGGGTCAACACCGTGAGCCCCGGCCCGGTGGAGACCGACCTGTGGCTCGGCGGCGGGGGAGTGGCGGCGACGGTCTCGGCGGCCGCCGGACTCACCCCCGACGACGTGGTCGCCCAGGCGTCCGGCGCGACCGTCACCGGCCGCTTCTCCAAGCCGTCCGAGGTCGCCGACCTGGTGCTCTTCCTCGCCGGGGACCGCGCGCGCAACATCACCGGCAGCGACTTCGTCATCGACGGCGGCTTCATCCCCACGTGGTGAACCGGGCCGGGCCCGCGGTGCCGCGCCGCGCGCCCGGGTCCGCCCGCCGTCAGCGTTCCAGCAGCATCCGCTGAAGCTCCCGGGCCGCCCGCGGCGGCGCCACGTCGCTGCGGTGCGCCAGCGCGATCGTCCGGTGGAGACCGGGCCGGGCCAGCGACGTCACCCGCAGGCCGCGCCCGGACCGGGTGGCGACCATACGCGGGACGACGGCCACGCCGAGGCCCGCCCGGACGAAGCCGAGGACCGCGTCCATCTCGCCGCCCTCGACCGCGAAGTCGGGTTCGAAACCCTCGGCGCGACAGGCGGCGACGGTCAGCTCCCGCAGGTCGTAGCCGTGCCGGAACATCACGAGCCGCTCGCCCTCCAGATCGGCGACCCGCACCGTGCGCCGGCCGGCGCCGCCACCGCCGGGCGCCGGGGCGTCCGGCGACGACACCACCACCAGGTCCTCGCGCAGCAGCTCCACCGTGGTCAGCGCCGGGGACGGGGTGGGCAGGGGGAGGACCACCAGGGCGAGGTCGAGAGCGCCGCGCGCGAGTTCCCGTACGAGATCGTGCGAGCCGCCCTCCTCGATCAGCAGACGGATGCCCGGATAGCGGTCGTGGAAGGCGCGCAGCACGTCGGGCAGCAGGCCCGTGCACAGGCTCGGGGTCGCGCCGAGCCGCACCCGGCCGCTGCGCAGCTGGGCCAGCTCCTGCACCTCCTGCCGGGCCGTGTCCGCGTCCGCGAGGATGCGCCGGGCCAGCGGCAGCAGCGCCTCGCCCGCGTCGGTGAGCGTGATGTTCCCGCGCGCCCGCAGGAACAGATCCGCCCCCAACTCCCGCTCCAGCGCCTTGATCTGCTGGGACAGCGAGGGCTGCGCGACATGCACCAGATCGGCGGCCCGGGTGAAATGCCGGGTCTCCGCGACGGCCACGAAGTACTGGAGCTGCTGGAACTGCACCCCTCGACGATAGCTCATGCCTATGGAAACCAGCCGTACCATGTCTTGGACTGATCGGATCCCGCGACCTAGCGTTCTGTCCCATGGCTCTGGCAACGCGGACGGACCGACGGCCGTCCTTGGCACGCACCGTGTGGGACAGCTCCGTCGGCAAGAAGACCGTGATGGCCGTCAGCGGCCTGATCATGCTGCTCTACCTGGTCGCCCACATGATCGGGAACCTGAAGATCTACTTCGGCGCGGGCGAGTTCGACCACTACGCGCACTGGCTGCGCACCGTCGGCGAACCCTTCATGCACTACGAGTGGACGCTGTGGATCGTCCGCGTGGTGCTGGTCGGCGCCGTGGTCGCGCACGCCGTCTCCGCGTACCAGCTCAGCCGCCGCGACATCAGGGCGCGGCCCAGCAAGTACGTGCACAAGAAGCGCGGCGCGAGCTACGCCACCCGCACGATGCGCTGGGGCGGGATCATCCTCGGCCTGTTCATCGTCTGGCACCTCCTCGACCTGACCACCGGCACCGTGCACTCCGGCGGCTTCCAGGAGGGCCACCCCTACCGGAACGTCGTGGACACCTTCTCCACCTGGTACGGCAACGTCGTCTACATCGTCGCGATGCTCGCGCTCGGCCTGCACGTGCGGCACGGCTTCTGGAGCGCCGCCCAGACCCTCGGGGCCGGCAGCCGCACCCGCGACCGAGCCCTCAAAACCGTCGCCGACGTCCTCGCGCTGGTGCTCACGGCGGGATTCATCTCCGTACCCGTCGGTGTCATGACCGGAGTGGTGAGCTGACATGACCGCATACGCTGCCTACCGGACCGGTGAACCGGTCGTCGACGGCAAGGCCCCCCAGGGACCCGTCAACGAGCGCTGGGACAAGCGCCGTTTCGAGGCCAGGCTGGTCAACCCGGCCAACCGCCGCAAGCACACCGTGATCGTCGTCGGCACCGGCCTCGCGGGCGGCTCCGCGGGCGCCACGCTCGCCGAACAGGGCTACCGGGTCGTCCAGTTCTGCTACCAGGACTCCCCACGCCGTGCCCACTCGATCGCCGCGCAGGGCGGCATCAACGCGGCGAAGAACTACCGCAACGACGGCGACTCCGTCCACCGGCTCTTCTACGACACCGTCAAGGGCGGCGACTTCAGGGCGCGCGAGTCCAACGTCCACCGCCTGGCGCAGATCTCGGTCGAGATCATCGACCAGTGCGTCGCCCAGGGCGTGCCCTTCGCACGCGAGTACGGCGGCCTGCTCGACACCCGCTCCTTCGGCGGCGTCCAGGTCTCCCGCACCTTCTACGCCCGCGGCCAGACCGGCCAGCAGCTCCTGCTCGGCGCCTACCAGGCACTGTCCCGGCAGATCGCCGCCGGCAACATCGAGATGCACCCGCGCACCGAGATGCTGGACCTGATCGTGGTCGACGGACGCGCGCGCGGCATCGTCGCCCGCGACCTGATCACCGGCAGGATCGACACGTACTACGCGGACGCAGTCGTCCTGGCGAGCGGCGGCTACGGCAACGTCTTCTACCTCTCGACGAACGCCATGAACTCCAACGCCACCGCCGTCTGGCGGGCCCACCGGCGCGGCGCGTACTTCGCCAACCCCTGCTTCACCCAGATCCACCCCACCTGCATCCCGCGCACCGGCGACCACCAGTCGAAGCTGACGCTGATGAGCGAGTCGCTGCGCAACGACGGCCGCATCTGGGTCCCCAAGGCGCACGGCGACACCCGCCCGCCGAACGAGATCCCCGAGGACGAGCGCGACTACTACCTGGAGCGCATCTACCCCGCCTTCGGCAACCTCGTGCCCCGCGACATCGCCTCCCGCGCCGCCAAGAACGTCTGCGACGAGGGCAGGGGAGTGGGCCCCGGCGGCCAGGGCGTCTACCTCGACTTCGCCGACGCCGTCCGGCGGATGGGCCGCGCCCAGGTCGAGGAGAAGTACGGCAACCTCTTCGACATGTACGCCCGGATCACCGCCGAGGACCCGTACACCGTGCCCATGCGGATCTACCCCGCCGTGCACTACACGATGGGCGGACTGTGGGTCGACTACGACCTCCAGACCACCGTCCCCGGCCTGTTCGCCATCGGCGAGGCCAACTTCTCCGACCACGGCGCGAACCGGCTCGGCGCCTCGGCCCTCATGCAGGGACTCGCCGACGGCTACTTCGTGCTGCCATCGACCATCAACGACTACCTCGCCCGCAACCCCCATCACGACGACGTCACCGACGAACACCCCGCCGTCCAGGAGGTGCTGGCCGAGACGGAGGACCGGCTGCGGCTGCTCCTCGCCGTGGACGGCGACCGCACCCCCGACTCCTTCCACCGCGAACTCGGCGAACTCATGTGGGAGTTCTGCGGCATGGCCCGCACGGAGACAGGACTGCGCAAGGCCCTGGAGCGCATCCCGCAGATCCGCGAGGAGTTCTGGCGGCGCATCAAGGTGCCCGGAACCGGCGAGGAGTTCAACCAGTCCCTGGAGAAGGCCAACCGGATCGTCGACTACCTGGAACTCGCCGAGCTGATGTGCCTCGACGCGCTGCACCGCGCCGAGTCCTGCGGCGGTCACTTCCGCGAGGAGTCCCAGACCCCGGACGGCGAAGCGGCCCGCCGGGACGAGGAGTTCTCGTACGCCGCCGCCTGGGAGTTCACCGACACCGGCGACGCGCCCGTCCTGCACAAGGAAGACCTGGTCTTCGAGTACGTCCACCCCACCCAGCGGAGCTACGCATGAAGCTCACCCTGCGCGTCTGGCGGCAGAAGAACGCCGACGCCGACGGAGCGATGTCCACGTACGAGGTGGACGGCATCTCGGCCGACATGTCCTTCCTGGAGATGCTCGACACCCTCAACGAGGAACTCATCCTCACGGGCGACGACCCCGTCGCCTTCGACCACGACTGCCGCGAGGGCATCTGCGGCGCCTGCAGCCTGGTCATCAACGGCGACGCGCACGGCCCCGAGCGCACCACCACCTGCCAGCTCCACATGCGGTCCTTCCACGACGGCGACACGATCGACATCGAGCCGTGGCGGGCCTCCGCCTTCCCGGTCGTGAAGGACCTCGTGGTCGACCGCTCCGCCTTCGACCGGATCATCCAGGCCGGCGGCTACATCACCGCCCCGACCGGGGCCGCGCCCGAGGCACACGCCACGCCCGTACCCAAACCCGACGCCGACCTCGCCTTCGAGCACGCCGAGTGCATCGGCTGCGGCGCCTGTGTCGCGGCCTGCCCGAACGGCGCGGCGATGCTGTTCACCTCGGCCAAGGTGAACCACCTGAACGTGCTGCCCCAGGGCGCTCCGGAGCGGGAGACCCGGGTCCTCGACATGGTGGCGCGGATGGACGAGGAGGGCTTCGGCGGCTGCACCCTCACCGGAGAGTGCGCGACCGCCTGCCCCAAGGGCATCCCGCTGTTCTCCATCACCGGCATGAACAAGGAGTGGCTGCGCGCGACCCGCAGGGCGGGCAAGCGTTAGGCACGAAGTCGTTCGCCGTACGGTGCGGACGGGCGGGACCGGGTGTGGTGCTCACGCCCCGGTCCCGTCTCGCTTTTCGGGTCACCCCTGTCATTCAGCATCCTCACATCCGCCCTCCTGGCACTGGTCACGCGCACGCCAACCGGCATCGGAAGAACAGGAGCGCGCAGACCGAACGGATCCGGCCTGCCTCCCCCGAGCTCTCAGCTCCGTTCGAGCAAGGGGTACCCCTTCCGCCGAACCGGCCCGTGACCAGGAGAGTGCCATGACCGGCGTTTCCACCCTCGACAGCCCGCCCCAGCCCGTCGCCCCCACCCGCTACACCGTCACCCTGGCCCGCGACGAGGCCGACGTCCGGGCCGCACAGCGACTGCGCCACGACGTCTTCGCCGGGGAGATGGGCGCCCGCCTGAACACCCCACAGCCGGGCCTCGACATCGACGCCTTCGACGCGTACTGCGACCACCTGCTCGTCCGTGACACGGAGACCGGCCAGGTCGTCGGCACCTACCGGCTGCTGCCGCCCGAGCGTGCCGCGATCGCCGGACGCCTCTACTCGGAGAGCGAGTTCGACCTCGGGCCGCTGGCCCACATCCGCTCCGGCCTGGTCGAGGTCGGCCGCTCCTGCGTCCACCCCGACCACCGCGACGGCGCGGTCATCGGCCTGATCTGGGCCGGGATAGCCCGCTACATGGTCGACGGCGGCCACGAGTGGCTCGCCGGCTGCTGCTCCCTACCGCTCGCCGACGGCGGCACGCTCGCCGCGGGCACCTGGGACCGGGTGCGGGCCAAGCACCTGGCGCCGGAGGAGTTCCGCGTCCGTCCGCTGCTGCCCTGGAGCGCGGAGGGCGTCGCCCGCCCCGGGCGCACCGAGCTGCCCCCGCTGCTGCGCGGCTATCTCCGCCTGGGCGCGTGGGTCTGCGGGGAGCCCGCGCACGACGCGGACTTCGGGGTCGCGGACATGTACGTGCTGCTGTCGATGAGCCGGGTCGACCCCCGCTACCTCCGCCACTTCCTCTCGCTCGTTCCCGCCTGATGAGCGCGCCCCGCACGGGAGTGCCCCGCCTCGTGACCGTCCGCCGCCCCCGGGGCGGCGGACGGCCGGGAACGGTGGTGCTCCCCGGAGCCGTCCCCGCGCCACGGCGGCCCGTCGCCGACCGTCCCGCCCCGCGGGTCAGTGCCTGGCTGCCCACCGCGCCCTGCTCCCCGCGCGGCTGCGTGGAGTCCGCACGGCCCTGGACGGGCGTGCCGCGTGCCGTCCTGCGGCTGGCCGCGCTCCTGCTCGTGGTCGTCCTCGGGGTCTCCCTGATCCCGCTGGTGGGCCGCATGCGGGCGCAGACGCGCGACCGGTCGATCCGCCGCTGGTGCCTCGCCGTGGTGCGTACCGCCGGGGTCCGCACGCGGATCACCGGAGCCGCCCGGCCCACCGGCGGACTGCTGATCGTGGCCAACCACATCTCATGGCTGGACATCCCGCTGCTCGCCGCCGTCCGCCCGGCGCGGATGGTCGCCAAGACGGAGGTGCGCGGCTGGCCCGTGGTGGGGCCGCTGGCGGCCCGTGGCGGCACCCTCTTCATCGACCGCGACCGGCTCCGGGCCCTGCCCGGCACGGTGGAGCGGATCGCCGAGACCCTGCGCGGCGGCTCGGCCGTGGCGGCCTTCCCCGAGGGCAGCACCTGGTGCGGGCGCGCCCAGGGGCGCTACCGCCGGGCCGTCTTCCAGGCCGCGCTGGACGCCGGGGTGCCGGTCCAGCCGGTGCGTATCCACTACCGGCTCGCCGGCGGGACGGCGAGCACCGCGCCCGCCTTCGTCGGCGAGGACTCGCTGCTCGCCTCGCTGTGGCGGGTGGTGTCGGCGCGCGGCCTGATGGCCGAGGTCACCCTGTGTCCCGTCATCACGCCGGGCGCCCATACGGACCGACGCGCCCTGGCCGACGCGGCACAGGGGGGTGAGCGCCACGCCGGTCCGGCTTCGACGGCGCACCCCTGACGTCCGGGGGCCGCGCCACCGGACGGATCCCGTCACCGGAGCCGCCCGAGCGCGCGGGTGAGATAGGGCGCCGTCCTGCCGGCCGCCGTCGCCACCTCCGCGGGCGGCCCGGCGGCGACGACGCGACCGCCCTCCTCGCCCCCGCCGGGACCCAGGTCGATCACCCAGTCGGCGCCCGCCACGACCGCCATGTCGTGCTCCACCACCACGACGGTGTGCCCGGCGTCCACCAGACCGTGCAACTGGCGCATCAGCACCTCGACATCGGCCGGATGCAGTCCCGTCGTCGGCTCGTCGAGCAGATAGAAGGTGTGCCCCCGGCGAACCCGCTGCAACTCGCTCGCCAACTTGATGCGCTGGGCCTCGCCGCCCGACAACTCCGTGGCGGACTGGCCGAGTCGAAGATAGCCGAGGCCCACGTCGAGCAGCGTGGCGAGGCTGCGCGTGACGGCCGGGGTGTCCGTCTCGGCGAAGAACCGCGCCGCCGCCTCGACCGTCAGATCCAGGACCTGCGCGATGTTCCGTCCCCGGTACGTCACTTCGAGGGTCTCGGGGTTGTAGCGCGCGCCGCCGCAGTCCGGGCACGGGGCGTAGGTACTGGGCAGGAACAGCAGCTCCACACTGACGAAGCCCTCGCCCTGACAGGTCTCGCAGCGCCCTCCGGCGACGTTGAAGGAGAACCGGCCCACGCCGTAGCCGCGCGCCGTGGCCTCCTCCGTCGCGGCGAACACCTTGCGCACCACGTCGAACAGCCCCGTGTACGTGGCCAGGTTGGAGCGGGGGGTACGACCGATGGGCTTCTGATCGACACCGACCAGCCGGCCGACGCCCGCCAGCTCCTCCGTCACCTCGCCGATCAGCGTGGACTTCCCCGAGCCGGAGACCCCGGTGACCGCGGTGAACACACCGAGCGGGAACTCGGCGGTGACCCCGCGCAGATTGTGCCGGTTCACCGGGCCGACCGTCACCCGGCCGCGAGGTGGGCGCACCGGGCGCGCCGGAGCGGGGGAGCGGTCGAACAGGAAGCGCGCCGTCGCGGACTCCGGCACGCCTTCGAGGGCGGCGACCGGGCCGCTGTGCAGCACGCGCCCACCGTGCTCCCCGGCGTGCGGGCCCACGTCGACCAGCCAGTCCGCGCCGCGTACGACATCGAAGTGGTGCTCCACGACGAACACCGAGTTGCCCGCCGCCTTCAGCCGCTCCAGCACGGTGAGCAGGGCCTCCGTGTCCGCCGGGTGCAGTCCGGCGGACGGCTCGTCGAGGACGTACACGACGCCGAAGAGCCCGGAGCGCAACTGTGTCGCCAGACGCAGCCGTTGGAGTTCCCCGGCCGACAGGGTGGGGGTGGCCCGGTCGAGGCTGAGGTAGCCGAGCCCGAGTTCGACGACGGGCGCGATACGGGAGGTGAGGTCCTCGGTCAGGACACGGGCGGTCTCGGAGTCGCCCGTGAGGGACTGCGCGAGTTCGACCAGCGGCAGCGCGGCCAGTTCGGCGATGTTCCGCCCCGCGAACGTCACCGCCAGCGCCTCGCGCCGCAGCCTGCTGCCGCCGCACAGCGGACAGGGAGCACCGGAGAGGAACCGCTCCGCCTTCGCCCGCAGGGTGGCGCTCTTGGTGTCGGAGAAGGTCTTCAGGACATAGCGGCGCGCACTCATGTACGTGCCCTGGTACGGGCGTTGGATGCGCTCGGCCTCGCGCACCGGATGCACGGTGACCACCGGCTGCTCGTCCGTGAACAGGATCCACTCCCGCTCCTCGGCGGACAGCTCGCGCCAGGGCCGGTCCACGTCGTACCCGAGCGTGTCGAGGATGTCCCGCAGGTTCTTGCCCTGCCAGGCCCCCGGCCAGGCGGCGATCGCGCCCTCACGGATCGACAGCGAGGGATCGGGGACGAGCAACTCCTCCGTCGTTCGGTGCACTTGACCGAGACCATGGCACTCGGGGCAGGCTCCGGCCGCCGTGTTCGGCGAGAACGCGTCCGAGTCGAGCCGCGCGGCGCCGGCCGGATACTCACCCGCGCGTGAGAACAGCATCCGCAGCGAGTTGGACAGATTGGTGACCGTGCCCACGGACGAGCGCGAGGTCGGAGCCGACCTCCGCTGCTGGAGGGACACCGCCGGCGGCAGCCCGGTGATCTCACCGACCTTCGGCGCCCCCACCTGATGGATCAGCCGCCGCGCGTACGGGGCGACCGACTCGAAGTACCGCCGCTGCGCCTCCGCGTAGATCGTCCCGAAGGCCAGCGACGACTTCCCGGACCCCGAGACACCGGTGAACACCACGAGGACGTCCCGGGGGATGTCGACGTCCACACCCCGCAGATTGTGCTCCCGGGCACCGCGGACGCGGACGTACGAGTCGTGGGGGCGGCCGTCGGGGCTGGGCATCGGCGGGACTCCTGAGGGCGGCCCGGTACCGCGAGCCGGTGGGCCCGGGCCTGGGCGTCGGTGGGGCACGGGGCAAACCCCACGATTCTAGGTCGCGACCAGACCCGCGACCCGGGCGAGGCGGCGGTAGGAGTCCAGGAGGGCGGTCCGGTCGTACGTGCTGGTGGTGATCAGCAGCTCCTGGGCGCCGGTCTCCTCGACGAGCGTCCGCAGTTCGTCGGCCACCTGGTCCTCGGTGCCGGCGATATGGCCGGTCAGACCGGACTCGTAGAAGCCGCGCTCCCTGGCGGTCATGGTCAGGGCCTCGACCCCCTCGGCGGGCGGCAGCGGCGGGAACGTGCCGTGGGTGCGGGCGTACGCCATCGACCAGGCTTCGGGGAGCAGCAGCCGGCGGGCCTCCTCCGGGCTCGGGGCCACCGCGACCGTGCCGGAGACGACGACGTAGGGCTCCGCCGCCCAGACCGAGGGGCGGAAGGTCTCGCGGTACCGGTCGATGCCGTGCCGCGTCCGCTCCCGGTTCCTGAGGTCCCCGATGACCAGCGGGAGTCCCGCCCGCGCGGCGATCGCGGCGCCCTCGCCGAGGGCCAGCACGAACGGCGGCACGGTCAGGCCCTCGGACGGGCGCGCGTGCACCCCGGTCGGGGAGGTGCCGCGGAACCAGCCGAGCAGTTCGTCCAGCTGCGCCGCGTAGTCCGCGGACTCGGCGGCGTCCTTGTCCCGGCCGAGCGCCCTGCGGACCCCGTCGGTGAAGCCGACGGAGCGGCCCAGACCCATGTCGATCCGTCCGGGGAACAGGGACTCCAGAACGCCGAACTGCTCGGCCACGACGAGGGGTTGATGGTTCGGGAGCATCACGCCGCCGGTGCCGACCCGGATCGTCCGGGTGGCGGCGGCGACCGCGGCGGCCAGCACGGTGGGCGCGGACCCGGCGACACCGGGGACGCCGTGGTGCTCCGCGACCCAGAACCGGTGATAGCCGAGCCGCTCCACCGCGCGTGCCAGCTCCACCGTGTCGCGCAGGGCCTCGGCGGTCTCGTGCCCCTCGCGCGTGCGGGAGCGGTCCAGCACCGAGAAGCGCACGGACCACGGACGGGGGCCCGGCTCCCGCGGGGCGTCGTGACGCTGCTCGCTCTGCATGACCGCTCCGGAGTACTGGTACCCGTCGTCTCGGGGTCGCGCCGCTGACCGACCCGCGCCGTCCATGATCCGCCCGGCGTCCGGAGCGGGCAAGGCGCCCGTGCCGGTCAGGACGGCACGTTCTCCAGGTCCAGGAGCTGCCGCTTGCGCTCCAGGCCCCCGGCATAGCCGGTGAGCGCGCCGCTCGCGCCGATCACGCGGTGGCAGGGGCGCACGACGAGCAGCGGGTTCGCCCCGATCGCCGTACCGACGGCACGGAGCGCGGCCCTCGACGCGCCGATCCGCGCGGCGATCTCGCCGTAGCTGAGCGTGGTGCCGTACGGGATGGCCTCCAGGGCCTTCCAGACGCGCCGCTGGAAGTCGCTGCCGCGCGTCACGTACTCGATGTCGAACGCGGTCAGCCGGCCGTCGAAGTACGAGCGCAGCTGGGAGACGATCTCCCGGAAGGCGTCGGCGTCCTCGCGCCAGTCGTCCTGGACGACCGCGCCCTGCTTCTGGCCGGGCACGGACAGGGCGGCGAGCGCTGTGCCGCCCTTCGCGGTGGCCGACTCCTCGCCGACCAGCAGCAGCCGGCCGAGCGGGCTGTCCATCGTCGTGTAGACCGTCATCGGGCCGGTTCCTCTCCAAGGTCGCCATCCGTGTTCACCCTCAACAGTGCAGCCCGCGCGGCATTCCGTCCGGCGGGATTCGGACATCGCGCTGCGCGGGTGGCCGGGGCAGGGGGTGCGGAAAGCGGAACGCGCGGCGCGGGTACGTCACCGTCCCCGCCCGCTGAGGTCGCGCCCGGGCCGGTACGGCCCCACGATCGAAGACGACCACTCCGCACGGCTCAGGAGTCCCCATGGTCTGGATCCCGCAGATTCCCGACCTCGTCGACCGGCTCGGCGCCGCCGAGCTCGCCGACGCGCTGCGCGACCCGGCGTCCGCCACCGTACCCGTCGCCCTCGACGACCCGGAGGCGGGCCGGATCAGCGGCGTCGGTGTCCTGGCCGCCTGGCTGGCCGTGCAGGACGCCTGGCGCGCGGAGCGGAAGGTGGACATCGAGGAGGTCGCGACCACGTTCGGTGACGGGCGGGCCGTGGGCGAATGGGTCGTGCACCTGGAGGGCCCCGACGGCGAGCGCACCGGGCTGCCCGTGGCCGCCGCCGTGGAACCCGCCTCCCCGCTGCCGGTGCGGATCCACCACTCCCGCCGGCCGCTGCTCGGCCGGCATGTCGTCCGCCGCCCGATGCTGCGGCCGGACCCGCGGGCGCACGCCTCCGACGTGGTGGGTGCCTACAAGGCCGCCGTCGACGCGGGGGACACCGCGGCCGTCGTCGCGGCCTTCGCGCCGGACGGCACCTTCCGCGGGCCGTCCGGCGACGCCTACCGGCGCGTCGGGACCAAGGCTG
>NZ_JBHWVI010000166.1:0-19203 GCF_042737005.1 Streptomyces sp. NPDC060027 | reverse complement strand
GACCGAGGCGACAAAGCTCGCCGACGAGATCCTGAAGGTCCCGGCGGGTAAGGACGTCGAGCTCAACATGAAGTCCGAGGACGCGGTCCGCGACCTCGACGCCTTCATGGCCGCGGTGAAGAAGACACCGAACGCCAAGTCGATCACCATGTCGGCGATTACCAAGGTGGGCGAGGCGCAGCTCGAGGCGCTCGGCTACAAGGTGAAGCACATGCCGGACGGCACCGTCACCGTCACTGCTCCGCCCGGCCGGGCACTGGGCGACATCGGCAAGGTGCAGGCCGCCCGCGACCACCTGTCCGGGAAGAGCATCCCGATCAGCGCCACGACCAATTCGTTCTGGTCTAGGGCCAACGCTCTGATCGGGCGGACGCTCGGCACCTCGTTCGTCAACGTGCAGATGCGGAAGGTCGAGGCGAATTCAGCCCCCGCGTTCCGGGCGCACGGCGGCCCGATTGGGCTCGCGGGTGGCGGCGCGCCCAGCGGCCGAATCTCGGGTGCTGGAACCAGCACCTCCGACAGCATCCCGGCGATGCTGTCCGACGGCGAGTGGGTGATCCGCGCAGCCGCCGTGAAGAAGTATGGCGACAGCTTCCTTGCCGCCGTCAATGAAGGCCGCTTCCATCCTGCGGGCTTCGCCAAGGGCGGCAAGCTGACGGCGAAGCAGAAGGCCGCCAAGGAAGCCGCGAAGCGAAAGGCAGACGCGGAGAAGCAGCGCCAGAAGGAAGGCCGGTCCGAGCTCGGCGGCGACGTCACGTTCACGACGGGCGGCCGGCTGGCCGGCTACAAGAACACGGAGGCCGTCCACGACCTCGGCATGCCCGACTCGGTGTCGGCACTGGTGTCGTCGATCAACAGCTACCTGACGAACATCAAGAAGGCTTTCACCGGGAAGACCGAGTCGGCCCTCGTCGCGAAGATGACCGCGTCGGGCAAGGCGCTCCTCGACAACCAGAAGAAGCTCGAGTCCGTCAACAAGAGCCTCGACTCGGCGAAGAGCCACCTCGATGACCTCAAGGGGAAGTTCGACTCCCTGAAGACGAGCGTCTCTTCGTCGCTGGTGGGCTTCGGCAACATCACGAAGATCGGCAAGTACGGGACGAGTCCCGAGACGCTGATCAAGCAGCTGCAGTCCGACACGGGCCGGACCACCGAGTTCTCCAAGCAGCTCGACGAGCTCAAGAAGAAGGGCCTCAACGCCCAGTCCATCTCCGAGATCGCGCAAGCGGGCGTCACGGGCGGCGGCATGGCGACCGCACAGTCCCTGCTCAACGCCACGCCGGAACAGATCGCACAGATCAACGCCCTCGAGAAGCAGCTCCAGTCGTCCGCAGACAAGGCAGGCACGACCGCTGCGGACGCCATGTACGGGGCAGGGATCAAGGCGGCCGAGGGGCTGGTCAAGGGGCTGACGGCGCAGCAGAAGGCGATCGAGGCCACGATGATGGCCATCGCCAAGTCCATGGAGAAGGCGATCAAGAAGGCGCTCGGAATCAAGTCGCCGTCCAAGGTCATGGAAGCCGTCGGCGACTACAGCTTCCAGGGCATCGAGCAGGGCTGGGTCAAGCGGATGGCCAAGGGCAACACCCTGATCTCCGGCAGCAACCTCGGACTGCGCATGAAGCCCGCCACCATGCCCGGCACGGGAGCCGCCCAGACGGCCGGGGCCGCGTCCGTGATGGTCACCGTGAACCCAGTCTTCAACACTATGACGCTGCCGTCGCCTTCCGAACGCCGCACTTTCGTGAAGGCCATGGTCAAGGACATCAACGACGAGCTGCTCGACTACCAGAAGGCGAGGCGCCGCTGATGCCCCAGGGTGATTACGGGGACCTCCAACTGGGGCGCCTGCTGCTGCGGGAGACGTTCAAGGAGTCCGAGAACGCGGGCACGTCACGCACCCTGGACCTGGAGGGGCAGGAGTCCAACCCGCCGCTGACCCGTGCCGCGCTGGTGTGGCGGCACGACAACCTCCTCGCCCTGGAGTCCGGCTGCGTCCTGCCGCTGACCTTCACTGACAAGCCGGAACGCAACTGCTACGTCCAGATCGACAGCGCCAACGCCGAGTACACGGAGTGGCGCAACGAGGTCGTCACCTCCGACTGGAAGGTCGGCCTCACCCGTCTCGGGTCGGATGCCGAGGTCGACCTGCAGTCCAGGCTCACAGGGGTCGTCCGCGTCAACGACTTCAGTCTGACGGGGGAGCGGTGGCATGCCCCGCCGATCGGCCACTACGGCTACCAGACCGGCACCACCAACCCCACCACGATGACACGCACCGGTGCCGACGGAGCTATGACTGTGTACCGCGGGATCCCGACCGGCGCCTCCCCGCGCTGGGGCTGCGCACCCACCTCCTACCTCAACGGCCGGGTGCGGCTCACCTCGTCCGGCACCGAAGTGTGCGGCGTCGACCAGCCCCTGTCGGCGACCGGCTGGGCTCTCACTAACGGCCTCGTCAACGTGACCACCTCGGCGTCCGCCACCTTCGACGTGCAGGCGTACACGGGCGGCGCCTGGCGCTCCAAGTTGTGGAACGTCTCCGCCTCCGGGTCGGCCGCGTCGATCACCTCCTGGGACGGGGCGACACTGCTCCGCAACGACTGCGAACACGTCATCGTCCGCCTCACGAAGAGCCTCAACCCCGGCCGCGCCACCCTCGACCTGACGCTGCGCCGCGGCGCCCGCACCGTCGAGGGCTACCTGCAGACGACGACCTCGAACACGCTCGCCGCCTACCGGTCCACGCTCGAGACGAACACCAGCTTCGCCGCCTCCGGGTACGTCACTGCCACTGCCAACGACGCGGACAGCAACCGGTTCGCCGCCGGCTCCGCCCGGACATTCACCGCGCACACCAACGGTGGCGTCACGAAGGCAGCCGCAACCAGCCTCGACTTCTGGATCGGCGTGGCAGCAGGCGGGGGCAGCGCCGTCTCAGGCGATGCCGCAACCGACCTCCGCAACCAGTACGTCGGCGCCCTACCAGAAACGATCTATGCGGTGAGGAGGTAGCCGTGACCGTCAACCAAGTACTGCAAGCCCTCGGCTCCTGGGACCTCACCCTGAAGTCGACGACCCCGCCCGACCTGTGGGACCGCATCGACTACTTCGGCCACATCGCGCTCATCCCTGGCCGAGCCGACCCAGTCCAGTACGGCGACAACCTCCTTGCCGCAGCCCGCTACGTCGGCGTCGTCCGAGGCCGCGATAACAGTGGCGACGACCGCCGCACCAAAGTCATCGAGCAGGGCTACGACATCAGCGGCGTCGGCATGGCCATGTGGCTCGGCGACGAGGACAACAAGGGCGCCGTCTACGAGAACGCCGTAGAACCCGCCTCCGCCTCCTTCGCCTCCACGATCAACATGCTGCTCCCCGCGAGCGGCGCAGTCACCGCGGGCACCATCTACTCCGTCGCGGGCAGCTACTCGGGCCGCCACCAGTACGAGACGCCCCGCTCCGCCATCCAGTACGTGTGCGACACGTTCACCGCCTCGTCCGGACAGAAGGTGTCCTGGCGGGTCAACGGCGATGGCACTCTCGATGCTGGTCCTGAGTCGAGCCTGTACGTCACCACCCCCACCTGCGTCATCTCCCGCAAGGTCGCAGGTAAGGACACGTCGGGGCTCGAGTCGGTGCCCGGCGCGTTCGGGGTCTCCCGCGACATGGACGACTACAGCACCCGCGTTGTTCTCCTCGCCGAAGGGGAAGGCGAATCGATCGCCACCGGCGCCGCCGACATCTCCCCGGCCACCAGCTACAAGGACATCCACGGCAATCCGCTGCGCCTGACCCGCCTCGCCTCAGAGTCCGACACGACCGTCACCAACGCCGACACCCGGGCCTCCCTGCTGCTGTCGAAGTACACGAGCAGCCAGGACGAGCTGACCGTCGAAACCGACAACTACTACATCGAGGGCTCGTTCACGGTCGGCGACTACGTCTGGGTGTGGGACCCGGCGGCCGGCCTCGTCGACACGGCCAACGAGATCACGTTCCGCGGCGAGCGGTTGAACCCGGTCAAGCTGCAGATCACCGAGGCCAAGTGGCCCGTCACCGAGGGATACACGGTCGCCTACCGGGCCGCCAACGGAACCTGGTACGACCTCACCGACCACGTCGAATGGGACGGCTCGCACACCGTCTACGTCACGGTCGGAGATTTCTCCCGCGCCCTGGAGGGTGCGGGTTCGGAGCCGGTCGGCTCCCGTCCCAACGCGGACACGTCCACGCCCGCGCAGCCGACGTTCGTCGAGCCGTTCGTCGGGTCGGCCTACCTGGATAGCCGCGGCTTCACCCGGGCCCGCGTCATCGTCTCCTGGACCGCACCCCTCAACGTCGACGGCTCCACTGTCCTCGACGGCGACCACTACGAGATCCGCTACGCCGTCGACGCCGACATGCTCTACCCGGCCACCTGGTCGCAGGTCTCTCAGATCCCGTGGTCGCAGATGCAGACGTGGGCGCAGCCCTTCGTCGCCCCCACCGGACAGTGGCAGACCATGGTCGTCAACTGGGACCAGACCACCGCCCAGCTGCAAGACCTGTCCCCGGGCGTCGGCTACGACGTGCAGATCCGGGCAGTGGACAAGGCCGGCAACACCGGCGCCTGGTCCAGCACCACGACGTTCGTCGCCTCGTCGGACAACCTCCCGCCGTCCACCCCGGCCGCCCCGTCGGTGGCCGCGTCACGGATCGCCGTGCAGGTGACGCACACGCTCGGCAAGAGCAGCGGCGGCACGTACAACCTCGAATCGGATCTCCACCATCTGGAGATCCACGTCGACTACGAGCCCACCTTCACCCCGTCCGAGTCGACGCTGAAGGGGAAGGTCAGCGCGACCGCGGGGATGATCCAGGCGCAGATCCCGGTCGTCGCGACCGTACCGGTGGAGGAGACGTCGGCACGGTACGTGCGAGTCGTCGCAGTGGACCAGACCGGCAACAAGAGCGGCCCGTCCGACGCAGCCACCGCGACGGCGCTCCTTATCGACGACGCACACATCTCCGACCTCACCGTCTCCAAGGTCACTGCAGGGCAGATCAGCGCCGACTGGGTCCTCGGTGCCCGCATCAAGACCGCCGACACCGGGGCCCGCGTAGAGCTCAACTCAGCCGGACTGCAGGCCTACAACTCGGGCGGCACCCAGACCGTCAACATCGCCGCCGCCGACGGTTCCGTATCCATCCTCGGGCAGCTCGTCTCCGGCACGACCGGTAAGCGCCTGGAGATCAACCCCACCGCCACGTTCCTGCCCGAGCTGCGGTTCTACGCCAACACTGGCGGTAACTACGCCTACATCAACAGCTTCGGCTCCGGCACCGACGCCATGATCGGCGTGAACACGGGCCCTTGGGACGCCTCCGGCACCTCCGTGTACAGCCGTCTCATCCTCACCAGTCCGGTCACTGAACTGGCCATCGTCCGGTCGGACACCTCGATCCGCCACGGCGGCTACATCCGCATGCAGTACGACAGCCTCTTCATCGGCCACAACCTCGCCGGCATCGACGGAGGCCTGTTCACCGCCACCACCAGCTACGGATCGATCGGCTGGGACGACGGCACGAGCAGCACAGCGAACTACATGCGATTCGAGTCCAACAGGACGAGGCACTACGGGCGCTGGGCCGACTTCCTCGCCGTCGCGTCCAACGAAGGGCTCTTCACCGGAACGGTCGCCGGAACGTCCAGCGGGTCCAGCCTCACCCTCTCCTTCGGCGCCACGATGGATACCCAGCTCGTGCCGATCGTGTCCATCCGCGACGCACCGACCGTGGCCAACACGAGGGGCTTCTGCATCTTCGCCTCCGACACGACTTCCTTCAGTACGCAGCTTTCGGGCGCCGCCGATGGCGCCTGGTCCGTCTATTTCTGGTGCTACAGGATCTGATATGGCAGCTGACGAATACACAGTCCAGGCGGTCAGCGAGTACTGGCCCAACCCCGGCATGCCCTGCTGGGCCGTCGACATGATCAAGCCGGACGGCAGCCTGCACCGGCACGTCTTCCCGCAGTTCACCTTGCTGCAGCGGGCGGCCGAGTACGGCATCGATCCGGCCGCCGTGGACGACCTCCTCGACGTCGTCTTGCACGAGCCCTACGCACCCCACCCTGACGATCCGCTCAAGGGCGAGGACCCGGCTGCCGCGGCGGGCATGCTGTCGCCCGCGCTGGTCTCCCGCGGCACAGCCCGCAAGGGCGACCTCATCCCCACCACCCTGTACACGGCCCCCGACGCGGCGACCGCGCGCGCCGCGCACCTGCTGCGCATCGAGCACTGCAAAGCCAACCGCGTCCGCGTGACGCCACCGAAGGGCAAGAAGGACCCGCTCGACGTCATCCGCGGCGCGCACGGCGTCGACGCCGACTGGGTCGCCAGGAAAGCCGCCCAGATCCATCAGCGGCGCCTCGTCGCCCAAGGCCGCGCCGCTCCCGAGCCGGTGACCAAGCCCCTCGTAGTGAAGGACGACTCACATGCCTGATCCGTCTACGTCGAGGCTCGCCCTCTACAAGTCCCTGTCGGACGGCTCCGAAGACGTCAACTACACGCTCGACCTGGGCCAGAACTGGGACAAGGTTGACCTTGCTGTCGGCTTCCAGTCCTGCACGTCCAGTACGCGCCCGTCGTCTCCGTACAGCGGCAAGCCGATCATGGAGGCGGACACGTCGTACCGGACGTACTTGTCCAACGGCACCAGCCCGGCGTCCGCGTCGTGGGTGGAGATCCCCAACAGCTCGGCGACGTTCAACAACACGCTGAAGATGTCCGCCGGCAAGCAGGTCAACATCGGGGCGTCAGGCAGCACGGCCAGCTTCGTTGCCCTCCTGCCGACCGCGACGGGCGACTGGATCGTCGGCAGCCGCGTCACCGCCGACTCCGTAAGCCGGTTCACCATCCGTGCCGACGGCCGGCTCGACTGGGGCAGCGGCAGCGCCACCCAGGAAACCAACCTCTACCGCAGCGCCGCAAACACGTTGAAGACCGACGACAACCTGATCGTCGACTTGAACCTCACCGTCAACGGCGTCGGGCAGAACCAGTACATCGCGAAGACCGCCGACGAGACGGTCACCTCCAACGCCACCCTGCAGAACGACGACCACCTCGTCCTGCCCGTCGTCGCCAACGCCGTCTACACGTTCGCTCTCGACCTCTATATGACCGAGGCCACCGACTTCGTCGGCGACTTCAAAATGTCGTTCACCTGCCCGGCCAGCGCCACCTTCGACATGCACGGCGTCGGCCCGCACGCCACCAGCTTCACCACGGGCACCAGCTCCGACGGCGAATGGATCGGCAAGCTCGCCACCTCATCGGCTGGAGCAACCTTGGCGTTCGGCGTCGGCACCGGCCTCACCGCAGTCCGCGTCTACGGACGCCTTGTCACGCTCGGCACGGCCGGGAACTTCACGCTCCAGTGGGCGCAGAACGCGTCCGACGCATCCGGCACCACCCTCAAAGCGGGCTCGTTCATGACGATGACCCGCGTCGCCTAGAAGGAGACGACCATGTCCACGTTCGAAGTCATCCTGCTCATCGAGGTCGGCATCATCGCCATCGGCGCCCTGCTCGGATGGCGCCGACCCTAGACCCGCTCCGCCTCCTCATACGGATGCTGCACGGCCAGCTCCGGGCCGCCGGGCACGGGTTCGCCGGCGCCCTGCTGCGCCTCGCCGAGCTGCCGTTCCAGCACGTCGACCTGAGCGCGAAGGATGAGGTTCTCCTCGAACAGTTCCCGGCACCGCTTCTGAAAGGTCGGGAACGCGTCCTCGACGCTGATCTGCTGGGCCATCACGCCACCACCTTGTCTGCGAGTTCGCGGTACCGGTCGAGGAGATCGGTCGCGTTGAGGAACGGGTGCTGCGGGAAAAAGCTCCAGTGGCTGACGATGGCGTCACCGCGGAGAATGTTCGGCACACCCTTCGCCACCGGCTGATGGATGGTGTGCCAGCTCTCCTCCTCATCAGGAACGAGGACGCCGGGCCGGGGGAGGGCCGCGTAGTCCTCGCCGCGGGACGCGAAGCAGCTGACGGAGAACTGGGTGCCGGGCTGCAGCGGGAAGTCCTGGTAGAGGTACAGGTCCTCGACGGTGCCCGCCTCGATGTGATCCATGAGCATCTGGTGGAGCTTCACGGCGAACGGGCCGTTGGCCCAGCCGGTGGGGTCCATGCAGTAGGCGTTGACCGTGCCCCATTCCATGGGGATCTTCCCGCACAGCTGGAGGAAGTGGGAGCAGATCGCGTTGTTGATGATGATCGGGAACACGGCGGTCGGCGCGGGCATCTCGATGCGGGCGCGCACCAGGTTCTCGACGGCGTCCTCGTGCAGGTAGACGACATCGTCGTCGAGCCGCAGGTACACGGTGTCGGCGTCGGTCATATACCGGTAGGCAAGGCCGGTGTAACGCTGCTTGGGCAGGTGGCCGAGGTTGATGCCCTCCGGCCGGTGGACCTGCCGGAACCACGGGTGCCGCTCGGCGAGCTCCTGCGCGTAGGCGATGTCGTCCTCCTGGCCGACGGGGTCGGTGTTCATGAACGCCCACACCTCGTCCACGAGGCCGCGGTTGACGTCCCGCTCCAGGTACTTGATCAGAATGCTGTACGTTCTGCGCCTGCCGTAAGGCGTCCACGCCACGACGCGCTTACCGTCGATCATGCTGCGGTCCTCTCTTCGATGGGCGCCGTGAGCGCGGCCTGCCACTGCACGTTCGTCGCCTGCAAGATCGACGCCGACGCCTCAGCGCGGGCCGCCATCCCGATCCGCTGCCGCAGGGCGGGATCGTCCGCGAGCTGCTTGAGCAGGCGGCCCCACTCATGCTCACGCTTGACGAGGAACCCGTTCTCCCCATGCCGGATCACCCGCCGGTACGGCTCAATGTCCGACGCGATCAACGGGATGCCGAGCATCGACGACTCCAGCCACTTCGTCGGATACTTCGCCCGGTTGAATGCCGTGTCCCGATACGGAGCCACCCACACATCGAACGCCGACACCGCCTGCAGGTAGCGCCCGAAGTCCTCCACCCAGCCACAGGCGCCCAGCCGCGCCCCCTGTAGACCGCAGCCGATCGCCTTAGCCGCATCAAGACCGACGACCTGCACCGCGACCCCGCCCGGCCGCCCGTAGTCAGCGATCCGGTTCAGACCCCGCACCACCCCAGGCACCTGCAGCTCATGCATCGTCGACGACGTGCCGGCCCAACCGACCGACAGCGTCTCCGGGTTGTAGTCGCGGACCGCCCCCAGGTACTGCGCCGGCAGCCCGTTGGGCACGACGCGGACATCCCCGTGGACCTCGCGCAGCACGGCAGCGAGAGACTCGGAGCAGCAGGTGACCGTGTCCGACAGGCCGATGTTGGCGAGAAGGCCCTGCCGCAGAACGGGGTCCGCCCATTTGCGGGCCGCCGGATTCGTGAAGTCGAGATGGAAGTAGTCGTCATCCAGGTCCATGACGAGCCGGATGCCGTGGTCGCGCATCTCACGCCATGTGCGCGACGTGCCGGGCTTGGCGATGCGGCAGCCGACGACCACGTCGAAACCTTGATTGCGCCAGTCTTCGGGGAGGCGCTGGTTCGCTGACGTGTCGTGGCCGAGCCAGTGCAGCGACATCGCAGGAAGTACCCCGCGGTACAACCCCGAGCCGCTGCCGTCGGCCGTCCAGAAGTGGATGCGCACGTCAGGCCGCCAGGTACCCGGGGAGCCACTGCTCGGCGTAGTAGCGGACGGTGTGGTGAATGCCCTCGTCGAGGGGCACAAAGTCGGCGGCGGTCATGCCGATCTGCTGGAGTGTGGACGTGTCGGAGGTGACGACGGCGTTGGGGATCTCGCCGGGGCGCATCGGCAGGTGCTTGATGGCGACGGGTTCGCGGCCGGTGTAGTGGGTGGCTTCCTCGGCGACGAGGCGGGCGATGTCGTTGACGGTGACCGAGGTGAGCGGCCCGACCTCGACGGGGCGTTCAGTGGGCCCGTGGACGGCGGTGTGCTCGAGCGCCTGGACGAAGGTGCGGGCGACGTCGGCGACGTACACGCAGTCGGAGATCTGGGTGCCGTCCCCGTACACCTCGATGGGGCTGCCGACGAGGGCGCGGCACGACAGAGAAGGCATGATCTTTCGAACCTTCGAGGTGCCGTAGGGGGCGGCGATCGACTGGCCGGGACCGTAAGCGTTGACGGGGCGGACGATGGTGATCCGGCCGCCGCGGTAGGCGTTGAACATCCGCGCGTAGTCCTCGGCCGCCGTCTTGCTGATCGTGTACGAGCCGGTGCCCAGGTCCCGCATGAACGCGTTTCCGACACCCGCGTACACGACCGGGAGACCGTACTGGTTGGCGGCCTCGAAGACGTTCAGGCTGCCCCGGATGTTGGTGTCAGCGGACGGACGCGGGTTGCCGATCGTCTCCTGCGTGCCCAGTACGGCGGCGAGATGGATGATGCCGTCGACGTGGGCGGCGAGCTCGACGACGGACGTCTCGTCGCGGATGTCGCCGAGGTAGAAGGTCTCCCCGGGTGCCATCTCGGTGTGGGGGTGGCGGTCGAAGACGACGACCTCGTGGCCGCGTGCGAGGAGTTCCCTGCGCACGTAGGAGCCGATGAAGCCCTGCCCGCCTGTTACTCCGTACACGGTCATGCCTTGTTCTCCTTGCTGGCGGCAGCGACCGCCTCATTGAGGGTGTTCCGCCACCGGTCGACGGTGCGCACGCTGATCCATCCGCTGGACAGACAGGGCTCGCCAGGGTGCCCCTTGTGGACGAAGTGGCCGAGGACTTCGTAGAGCAGCGCCCGGAGTTCGTCACGGTCGCGGCGAACCTGGTCCAGCGCGGACGACGCCTGTGGCTGCTCGCCAACATGCGGGTAGCAAGCGACGCTCAACGGAGCCGCGTGCTGGCAGACCTTGCAGTGCTCGCACTGCGTGTGGCCGTCGGCGCAGTCGCAGCGCGGGCAGCGGCGGCCGGTGTGCGCCCCGCTCATCGCGGACTCCAGGCGACGGTCGGGTAGTCGTAGGCGTGGACCGGCGCGTGCGGGGCGAGCATGACGAACGCGAACAGCAGGCCGAGGCCCTGGCAGATGACGGTCACGGCTAGCCCTCCACTGCCTCGTAAGTGGCCGCGAAGATGTCGGGCTTGCAGGGGTAGAACTCGCCCTGGATGCCTCGAATGATCCAGTCGCCGGGCTCTGCTCGCATGCCGCCTTTGAGCGTGTGGATAACGAGGCCGAGTTCCGGCCTTGTGGCGTGCACGCGCTTCGCGTCGCCACCGGTGCTGCCTATCCATCCGAGGATGCGATTCGCTGATCCAACAGTGCCGTCGAACTGGCGTGCTTCGATCTCGACGGGCTTCTTGCGGTAGCGGGTCATGGGCGCTCCTGTGCGGGTGCGGTGCGGGTGGCGCGGGTTTTGGGATGGCAGGGATGCAGACCCGCACGGCCACACCCCTGCCACAGGCCCCTCTGAAAGAACCCACCCTCACGATACCTGTGATTCGTAGGTGAAATGCGGGGTTGGGGCTACGATTTGAAGGTCAGAGCGTGTCGGGTGCAGATCAACGCCACGCAGCGCCGTCGAAGGGCCCACCAGTGACCGCCCGCATCTGCTCGCTGAAGGTCGACACACCGCAGACCATCCCCGCCGACGGCGACTACCACGTGGTCCGCTTCCCCTACACCACCGAGTCCTACGACCCATGGGGCATGCACCAGCCCGCACAACCCGACGGACGGGCCGTCACCAGCTGGTCGAAGGACGACCGCAGCGGGCTCATCTGGCCAGCCGTCGCAGGCTGGGGCGTCCTCACCTCCCTCATCTACTGGGAAGCCGGGAACTACAGCGAGCTCCGCGACCGGTTCGTCCGCGACCCGCTCGGCGAGTACGACTCCACCGCCACCGACCACCGGCCCCCGAGCCCGGGGATCCAGTGCTTCACCAAGCACCACGAACTCTTCGTCCGGCCCGACGTCCCCCTCGCCCTCCTCGTCGCACACGACGCCACGTCATCAAGGCGGGTCACGCTCGCCGAACTCAAGCTCGCCATCCACCCCGTAGAGGAGCCCGCGGCATGAAGCTCGTCACCCGATCCCAGCTCGGCTGGCCAGCCTCGGCCGCGCCAATACAGACGTCCGCTCAGGGCGTGAAGGTCCACTACGAGGGGACCGCGGTGAGCACGAAGCTGCTCACGGACCACGCGGAATGCATCGCCGAGTGGCAGGCCATCCGCAAGAGCCACCTCGCCAACACGGCCGAGGGGTACAGCGACATCGCGTACAACTACGGGGCCTGCCCCCACGGCCACTTGCTCGAAGGCCGCGGCATCGGCAAGCGGACCGGCGCCAACGGCAACCAAGCGCTGAACGTGGCGCACTACGCGATCGTCGGCCTGGTCGGCAGCGAGGGCCTGACCGAGCCGACCGACCTGATGCTCGGCGCGATCCGCGACGGCATCGAACTCCTGCGCCAGCACGGCGCCGAAGACGAGATCAAGGGCCACTGCGACGGCTACGCCACCGCCTGCCCCGGCGGCCCGCTCTACGCCTGGGTCCAGAAGGGTGCCCCCCGCCCGGCAGGCACGGCAACGCAGACCACCCCGGCCGCCAAGCCCAAGGTCAGCCTCGCGCACGTCGTGTACGCAGCCCGCCACGACCCGGCCGCGGCGCAGGGCCACACCTCGTACAAGGTCGAAGTGCTGCTCGTCGAGAAGGCGCTCAAGGCTGAGGGCTTGCTGAGTGGCCAGTACGTCGACGGCAGCTTCGGCTCCCTCACCGTCACCGCATACGCCCGCTGGCAGCGCTCCCCAGCCGGCGGCGGATACACCGGCAGCTCTGCCGACGGCATCCCCGGCAAGACCTCCCTCCAACAGCTCGGCGCCAAGCACGGCTTCACCGTCACCGACTAACCCGACCCCCGAAGGAACCCGCCATGACCGTCAACCTTGGCTCCGCCTACTGGCTCGGCCTGCTCGTCTCCGTCGTCCTGCCCGTCCTCGTCGGTCTCGTGACGACGAGGGTCACCAACGCGGGCGTCAAGGCGGTGCTCCTGCTCGCGCTCAGCACCGTGACCGGGTTCGTCGTCGAGTACGCCGGCCCGCATGACGCTGGCTACAGCGTGGGCACTGCCGCCGTCCTCGCCCTCGTCAGCTTCGCCACCGGAGTCCTCTCCCACTTCGGATTCTGGAAGCCGGTCGGCGTCAGCGGCAAGGCGCAGGACAGCTTCACCAAGGCGGCCTGAGTGCCGTGCCGCGCGGCCCGGCGGCTCCACGAGGCCCTGGGCCGCCGCGGCACCTTCCTGCTGATCCTCGGCGTCGGCAAAGCCTGTTGGGGTGTGGGCTTCATCGTCACCCCCCAGTCCAACCCGCAGGGCCTGGAGCTCCTCACCGACCATGCGCCACTGCACTGCTGGGCGTGGCTGTGGATCCTCGCCGGTCTCGTCACCATCTTCTGTGCGTTCCTTCGTGTCGGCCGCGACGGCGTCGGTTTCGCGGTCGCGCTCATTCCCCCCACCGTCTGGGCGACCGCCTACCTGTCGGCCGTCATCGCAGGCACCTTCCCTCGCGGCGGGTTCGTCGCCATCTGGTATCTGACCTCGCACGTCGGGGTCATCCTGTGGGCGGCCACGGTGCCCGAACACTCGGTCCCCCACCTGCCGAGAGCCACCCGGAGAGGCAAGGCGCCATGAGCCTGTGGGCGGTATTCGTGGCCGTGCTCGGCACGGTCGGGATGGTGATCGCTGGACTGTTCGCGGCACGGGCCACGAAGCAGGCAGCCGCCGCAACGGCGGAGGCCACGCAAGCGGCAGCACGAGTCCAGACCGAACCCAACCAGCGGGCCGAGGACAGGGCCGCGTTCGAGGCCATCAAGACGGAGCTACGGGCCGACCTGACCGCGACCAGGGAGGAAGTCCGGTCGCTTCGGTCGCTGGTTCGAGCCTTCGCCTGGTACGTCGGAGAGCTGTCTTCGCAGATGCGCGGGCACGGAATCGAACCCCCGTCACCCCCCGAGCGGGTCGACGAGTACAACCGGACAGGAGTCTGACGTGCCTTTCCCTCCTGGTGTCCAGACCGTCACCGTCACTGCCGGCGCCTCCGGCTACCGGGCTCTGGACGGCACCGCGTATGCGGGGACGATCCGGTTCACGCCGTCGGTGTCCCGTGTCGTGTCCGCCGAGCACGGCGTCATCGCCCTCGGCACCGTCAACGCCACCCTCGGCGCCAG
Organism: Streptomyces sp. NPDC060027; assembly: GCF_042737005.1. Lineage (NCBI taxonomy): Bacteria > Bacillati > Actinomycetota > Actinomycetes > Kitasatosporales > Streptomycetaceae > Streptomyces > Streptomyces sp. NPDC060027. Next base: position 4,997 of record NZ_JBHWVI010000166.1, on the reverse strand, counting down.
CGGGGACTTCACCGTCAGCCTCCTCGCTACCGACGCCGACGGGTTCAGCCCCAGCGGCTGGACGTACCGAGTCGACGAAGAGTTCACCAACGCCCCCGGCCGGGCCTGGAACGTCAGCCTGCCAGCGTCGGCGCCCACCGTCGCCTTGCCGTCGCTGTCACCCGTCGACTCCACCAGCGGCACCGTCTCGACCCCGGCCGTCATCTCCGTCAACGGCGAGACCGGCATCGTCATCGTGACCGCAGCCGAGCTCGGCGCGGACCCGGCCGGCACCGCCTCCTCGGCAGTTGCCGCGCACTCCGCTGCGACGACAGGCGTTCACGGCATCGCCAACACTGCAGCCCTGGAGACATCGTCCGGCGCGACGGCGAAGGTCGCAGCCCACGCCGCGGTCACCACCTCCGTGCACGGCATCGCCGACACAGCGGCGCTGGAGACCACAGCCGGCGCCACCTTGAAGGTGTCTGCCCACGCAGGCGGCGCCGACTCGCACGGCGACCGCGCCTGGGCCAACGGCCAATTCGCCACCATCCCCACGGTGTCCACCCTCGACACGTTCGTCGGCGACTGCCTGACACGCGTCTCAGCGATTGAGCAAGGCACGGCGTTCCTGGCGGCCCTCAACGTCGCCGGGCCCGCCCAGGTCTCCGGCGGTAACTTGACCGTCACCGACTTCACCAAGGGCTACCGGTTCCGCGTCGACGGCTCCAGCCTCGACCTCGAAGCCACCGGCACCGACCTCATCGTCTCCAACTGGAGCGGCAGCGGATTCAACGGCACGCAGCGCTCGTACCTGCGACTGTCGGCCGACGCGCAGAACATTCAGATCGCCGGGAAGGTCGAGTACGTCGACGCCCTCTATGGGGCGACGAAGCATGTCCTCGACGGGGCAACGAACACCGCGGGCTTCTTCGGTGCGACGCCGACTGGCCGGCCGACGGTTGCCGGATCGCGAGGTGGCAACGCGGCACTCGGCTCGCTGCTGACTGCCCTCGCGACTCTCGGACTCATCACCGACTCGACGACTGCGTAGGAGCCTGCCGTGGACGACGAACCCCCGCCACCGTTCTGGTTGTCGCCGCGCCCGTTCCTCGAACCCGACTGGCCGGACGACGACGACACCGACTGACAGCGCCCCCCTCCTTCGGGAGGGGGCGTTCTGCTGTGTCCGGGCCTGGAAGGGCCGTTCACCAATCGCTCGAAACGTGAACCTGAACGAGTGATCCGCTCAACTCCCCAAGTTCCAGGGCCGTTTGTTCATCAACCCGTTCATCTATCTGGTATTGTTCAGATAGATATCCACTACGTTTGATGAACGAGGAGGGGTTGGATGGCCCTAGTTGGCCTCGTCCGAGTGAGCACCGACAAGCAGAACACCGAGCGACAGCACGACGCACTCGACCCGATCTGCCTCAAGGTCTTCGAAGAGAAGATGAGCGGGAAGCTCCGAGCCGAAGAACGTCCCGCGCTCACCGCGGCGATCGAGTTCATGCGCGAGGGCGACATGCTCTGCGTCCAGGAAGTCGACCGCCTCGGCCGTAACCTCCTCGAAGGGCTGATCGTCCTCAACGACCTCTTCGAGCGCGGCATCTCGGTGAAGGTACTGGAAGGCATTGCCTCCGGCGAGCACCGGGAACGCTCCCTGATCCTCGACCTGGCACTCGCTCTCGCCGAGGACCGACGCCGCGACATCGTCAAGAAGACGAAGAATGGGCTCGAAGCCGCACGCAAGCGCGGCCGGGTCGGAGGACGCAAGCCCGTCATGACGGAAGCCCTGACCGTTCAGGCCGTAGCTCTGCGGGATAGCGGATTCACCATCCGGCAGATCCAGCCGCACCTCCGAATCGCGGAGGGCGCGAGCAAGGGGAAGAACCCGAGCATCGGCGCCATCTCGCAGGCACTTCAGGCGCACGACGCAGAGCCGGGAGCGGCCGAGGCCGGCTGAGGCGACCAGATATTTCCGGTCACGCATCTATCGCGGTGGCTGGTTCTGGTGCATCGTTGATCACGCGGGACCTCACAACCCCCCAGGTGAGGCCCCGTTTGGGCCCCGCCTTGAGCTGCGCTCGGCAGGGCCCGCCGCGCCTCCCGGCTCCCCACGGGAGGCCATGCGGCTGCCCTGGGGTCGTCGTGGGTTGGCGAGCGCGGCAGCATGCCCGGCGTGCGCATCACCCTCGTCGACGAGGAGACGGCCGCCGTGTTGACGACCTGGCCCGAGGAGTCGTGAGCTCTGGCATCCTGGCGGAATGGACTTCAAGCCTGGCGGCATCCTGGCTCCCACTGTCACGTACTACCAGAACACGCATCCGTGGAAGAGCGAGGTGTTCCTGCCGCTGCGGCCGACGCCCGAGCAGCTAGTGCAGGCAGCCACGATCGTCGCCTTCCAGGACGAGATCGATCTCATCGATACGTCGTTCTTGGAGGACTGATGGCCCACCGCCCGTACCCGAACGCCGACCGTGCCCTGCGGCAGATCGCCCGGCACTATCCGGACGAGCCGGTGATGGCGATGCCCGAGTGCCTGCGCCCGCTGGCCGACAGCATCACGCGACTGCGCGTGAACACCCAGCGGGCGGCCGACCAGGGCTTCGGCGTTGGCGACTACCGTCTGTCGACGCGCCGCCCCGTTGTCAGTGGCGGCTCGTAGAGTGGTCGTCAACATAACGACTAGCTAGTCGGGTTGTTGCTGATGCCCTGCACCGGAGTGATGCCCGGTGCGGGGCTCGCTGCTGCCTAGGCTGCCGCCTCGGCCGCCGGATGCCGGACGATCCGCTTGAGCCCCATCTCGACGTCGTACCGCGGGATCCCGGCCTGCTGGGCGAACGCGGCGACCGCCTCGTGAACGGCCCGCGCCGTGTCCAGGGTCAGTGCTCCGGCCTGGATCTCCTCCCAGGCGGAACGTTCCAGCGCGATCAGATCGTCGGGGAAATCGATGGTTGCCACCGCAGGATCCTAAGCCGCTTTCACGATGCCTTCGCGCAACTGCTCCGCCGCGACCGCCACCGTCCACTCCGCGACGAGCACCTCGTACCGCCGGCGCCCCTCGGTGGACAACCGCACCCGCGGGTCCATCCACAGCCGACGGATCTCCTCATTCACCACGGCAGCAGGCCGCGTCGAACCCGGGGTCGGGGGAGTGGGAGGCATGGTCGAATTCTATGACCCGGGTCGGACAGTGGTCAGTCCTGCTGCCGGCTCACGAACGATCCGAGGCCGGGCTCCGTGTAGATGAGTCCTTCGTCCCGGAGTCCACGGTGAACCTTCTGCGCGGTCGCCTGTGCGATCCCGAACTCGGTCGCGAGCTGGACCACGGAGGGGACGCGGGTGCGGGGCGGGTACGTGCCATCGGTGATCCGCTCCCGGATCACGTCCGCCACCTGTCGCCACCTGGGCACATCCGGCTCCCACTCGATCATGCAGTCAACGTGACACGCCATCCCATGCCACGCGAGCGGTCGCATACGTGGCACGCCATAGCATGCTATGTCTAAGCTGCTGAAATACAGCCCCGCGCACCCGGCCGGGGAGCCTGGCGAGCGGAGCGGACGTGGAAGAGCGTAGAGACCAACCCCCCGACGCCGTAACCCGGCCGCCCGTCATAGTCTCCGGCGCCCGCCTTAGCCCGCTGCAGCAGGCGTGGAGCCGCTACGTCGCCCACACGACCCGCTGCGACCACTGCCGGGACGTCGACCGCGGTCGGTGCGAGACGTCCGAGCGGCTGTACGTGGAGTACCAGGCGCACGACGAGGCGGCCTACCGCGGGGTTGCCGGCTCCTGACTCGCCAGTAAGTACCTTGTGAAGATTCAAGGGGTGCACCCCGGCCGGTATGGGCGCTGCTGTCACCGACTGCCGGATAAGTCTGGGCCAAGGCTTCAACCGAAGGTGAACCAGGGGTTAAGAGTGTGGAGGACGCGTGTAGATATATGCGGTGTGCAGTCTTCCGAAAGGGCTTGTCGTGCGCTTGAATCTTGTTCAGCCAGACGGCTTGGAATGGACGTTGCCGCAGCTCAGCCGCTGAGGAGGTCAGCCACGCGCACCCCTACGACGCGAGCGATCCGCAGCAGCGTGTTCAGTGACGGGTTAGCGACGCCACTCTCGATCTGCTGGTAGTAGGCCCGGTTGAGCGGGATGGCGAGGAAGACCTGCTCTTGGGTGAGGTTGCCGTCCATGCGGGCGTTGCGGATGGACCTGCCGATGCGCTGCCGCTCCTCGCGGAGGTCGTCGTCTGGCGGGTCGGTAGGCACTCGACAAACGCTCGACCCAAGACGATCATGAGTCAGCCTGGTGGTGCCAGGCATTATGTGATCTTGATCGCCAGCCCTGCGCTATGGCATACGTCGCAGGGCCCCGGGTAATGTCCCGACTCGAACAGGCGTTCGCTCGATCGAGTGAACAACCCCTCCCACCTGCATTCAGTTGAACAGGTCGGGCAGCAGCGCACCACCACCCCCACCCCCCAACAGAACGCAGCGACACGGCAACCGGGAGACGGAATGGACCCTCAGCACATCCTCGACCTGTACGAGTGGGCGCCGGCAGTCTGCTTCCGGCACCCCGAGTTGGGCGAGGTTCCCACTGCGGTCGTCGGCGTCGTCCATCCCGCGGCCGACGGCGAGCGGGAAGTCCGCGGATGCCGCGACTGCGTCATCGCCATGGAGGACATCCGGCGCGAGGCTGCGGCCCGCTCGGGGAGCGAGTACACCCCGGGACACGTTGGGGACGCGCATCACTAGGCGTTCCCGCAGTTCCGGCCCTCCTGGCGGGGCGGAATCGTGGGGAGAATCTGGGGGGAACATACCCTGGGGAGCGTTCGGGGAGGACGGGTCAGACCGACCCCGTCACCACTCGTCTCAACTCGTCACCACTCGTCTTCACAGTTCAGAGCGGTGCGCACGAGATCTCAACCAAACGCCGCAGGTCCGAGGCGACCGGGCGACAGAACCCGGCGTACAGCCCGACTCGTCTGCCCTCAGGGCTCCGGCCTGGTCCTGTGACC
>NZ_JBHWVI010000165.1:0-19334 GCF_042737005.1 Streptomyces sp. NPDC060027 | reverse complement strand
CGCCCGTTCCGGGAAGGAACGGGCGCCCTTTGCGTACGACGGCCGGTGGCCGCGCGGGGTCAGTCCTTGCTGATCTCCCAGAAGCGGAACACGGTCGAGGCGTCGAGGCAGTTCTCGATGCCGTACACGTTGTCGCGCACGACGGCGTACTGCTTGGCCTGCCAGATCGGGATGACCGGCAGTTCCTCGGCGACCAGGTCCTGGAGCTTGCCGAATTCGACCTCGGTCGCGGAGCGGTCGCTCTCGGCGGCCGTCTTCGGGATGAGGCTGCCGGTGATCGTGCTGTTGGTGAAGTTGTTGTTCAGGACGTTGCCCTTGCCGAAGAACGGGGCCGTGAAGTTGTCCGGGTCCGGGTAGTCGGGCACCCAGCCCTTCACGTACACGCCGTACTTGCCCTTGGCGATGTCCTTCTCGTACTGGCTGTAGGCGACGGACTTCACGGTCGCGTCGAACAGTCCGCTGGCGTTGAGCTGCTTGGCGATCGCCTTGAACTCCGCGTCCGTGGAGGGACCGTAACGCGACGGGGTCGACCAGAGCGTGAGCTTCACCTTGCCGGTGATGCCCTCGGTGCGCAGCGCGGCCTCTGCCTTGGAGCGCGAGGGGCGGGCGCCGTAGGTGTCGAAGAAGGAGGTGCTGTGGCCGGTGATGCCGGCCGGGATGATCGAGTACAGCGGCGTCGCCGTGCCCTGGTAGATGTCGTCGACGAGGGCGTCGCGGTCCAGGAGGTAGGCGATGGCCTTGCGGACGCCGAGCTGGCCCGTCACCGGGTCGTTCGCGTTGAGGACCAGGTGCTGGACCTCGGCGCTGGATCCCTCGACGACGTTGAGGCCGCTGCTGTCCGTGGTGTCGTTCTCGATGTCCGCGATGTCGTCGGCGGCGAGGCCTCGGTAGGCGACGTCGAGCTCGTCGTGCATGAGGGCCTTCTTCAGGCGCTCCTGGTCGCCGTGGAAGAACTTCAGCGTGATGCTGGAGCTCTTGGCCTCGGCGGTGCCCTTGTAGTTCGCGTTGACCGAGAAGACGGCCTTGTCGTCGCTGAACGAGTCGAGCTTGTACGGCCCCGAGCCGACCGCCTTGTCGTCCTTGCGGAGCCCGTTCGTGGCGTACTCCTGATGGTCCACGATCGAGCCGGCGCCGGAGGCGATCTTGCTCGGGAAGGTGGCGTCGGGGTACTTGAGGTGGAAGACGACGGTCTGGGCGTCCGGTGTCTTGACCGTGTCGAGCATGGGGAACATGATCGCCGGGCCGGCATCGTCGTTGATCTTCAGCATGCGGTCGAAGGAGTACTTCACGTCGGCCGAGGTGAGCGCGTCACCGTTGCTGAACTTCAGGCCGTCCCGCAGCGTGCACGTGTAGACCGTGGTGCCGGCGTCCGTGAACGCGCACTCCTTGGCCGCTTCCGGCTCGGGCTCGGTACCGCCCTTGGGGAAACTCAACAGCGACTGGAAGACGTTGTTGAACAACAGCCACGATCCTGGGTCGTAGCCGGAAGCCGGGTCGGTGGCCAGGACGTCGTCGGACATCCCGATCACCACGGAGGAGCCACTGCTCCCGGAATCGCCCGTCTCCGAGCCACAGCCGGTCAGCAGGCCGGAGGCCAGCCCCGCCACGATCGGCAGGACTGGCCACTGGTTACGCATGTTCACTTGCACGTGCCTTGTCGTTGTATCTCGTGAACCCTGGACCGTTGGGCCCCGGGACGGACCCGGGGCTGTCAGGCCCCGGGTCGTGTCAGTCGGTCACTCGCTCACACCGCGGCCGAGTTCCCACAGCTGGAGGGTGGAGGAAGAGTTGAGCGCCCACTCCGAGCCCGTGATGTCGTCGCGCGCGGCGATGTACTGGTTGCCCTGCCACAGCGGGATCAGCGGGACGTCGTTGGCGACGATGTTCTGGATCTCCGTGAGGCTCTTCGCCGCGGTGATGCGGTCGGGCTCGCGCCGGGACGCGGGGATCAGGTTGTTGATGATGTCGCTGTTCGCGTACGGCGACTTGAGGAAGTTGTTCTTGTCGAGGAACGGCGCCAGGTAGTTGTCGGCGTCCGGGAAGTCGGGGAACCAGCCCATGCCCCAGACGTCGTAGTCGCCGGCGCGCTCAGCCGGGACGAACTTGTCCCAGCTCGTGCCCTGGGTGCGGACCTCGAAGAGACCGCTCTTGTTCAGCTGGTCCTTCAGGACCTGGAATTCCTTCGCGGTGACCGCGCCGTAGTGGTCGGTCGCGTAGTGCAGGGTGATCTTCACCGGGGTGGTGATGGCGGCCTTGGTGAGCAGCGCCCTGGCGCGGCTGACGCTCGGCTCCCCGTACTTGTTGAAGAACGCGTTGGAGTGGCCCGTGATGGCGGCCGGGACCAGCGAGTAGAGCGGCTGGGCCTGCGAACCGTACACCTTGGAGATGAGCTCACCGCGGTCGATGACCTGCGCCATGGCCTGGCGGACGGCCGTCGACTTCACCGACGGGGCGTCGGTGTTGAAGGCCAGGTAGCGGATCTCCAGGCCGGGCATCTCGTTCAGGTCGATGTTGCCGCCCGAAGCGCTGTCCAGCTTGTTGATCTGGTCCGGCGTCATCGAGCGGGTCATCAGGTCGATGTCGCCCTTTTCGAGGGCCGTGCCCATGGCCGCGGCGTCCTCGAAGGAGCGCAGCTCGACCTTGGAGTTGTTCACCTTCAACTGGCCCTGGTAGTGGGAGTTCTTGGTGAACACGGCCTTGACGACGGCGTCGTCCTTGACCTCGGTCTCGAGGGTGTACGGGCCGGAGCCGTCGACGGAGAAGCCGTCGCGCAGCTTGCCCTTCTCGTAGTCGTTCGGGTTCACGATGCCGGCGACCGGGGTCGACAGCTTGAACGGGAAGGTCGCGTCGGCGCTGTTGAGGTGGAAGATCACCTCGCGGTCGCCCCGCGTCTCGACGGTGTCGATGGTGGACAGCAGGGCGTACACCTCACTGTCCGCCTTGATGGCCCGCGCGCGGTCGATCGAGAACTTGACGTCCTTCGCGGTGATCGAGTCACCGCTGGCGAACTTCAGGTCCTTGCGCAGCGTGCACGAGTAACGCTCGTTGCCGCTGTCGGTGAAGCCACACTTCTCGGCTGCCTCGGGCTGCGGGTCACCGTCACCACGGGGCTGGACCATCAGCGTCTGCACGGTCTGGCGAAGGACGTTCCAGGTGCCGACGTCGTACGCGTACGCCGGGTCGAACGGAGCCGGGGCATCCTTCGACACGGTGAACCGGTCCGTGGTGCCGACAACGATGGCATCGCCGCTGTTGCTCCCGCTGTCGGACCCACCACACGCGGCGAGCACCGGGGCGAGCAGGCCGACCACGGCCGGCAGCACCAAAGTCTTGCGGTTCATGCTCGAGTTTCTCCAGAGCTGTAGTTTCCGCGAACCGGCATGCAAGGGTGGCGCGGCGGGTCACGGGGTTACGGCGATGTTCTGGCGATGACATTAGTCCGCACCACGGGGGCGGCTCACAGGTACCGGAGCCGTCTTCCGCTCACGCTGCGATACCGGGCGTGGACGCACCGATAACCCGACACGGGAAGGATTAGTGCAGCATTCCATCAATCGGGACACAACGGTGCGCCGGGGACGCACGAATGGGGGGTGAGTGCACAAGTCGGTCCGACTGTCGACCCTCGGTTACGTGACGAACGTCACATCGCCAACTCGATTAGCAAGTACCGGAATTCAGCCATCCGCCCCGATATCAATTCCCAGGTACTCATCGCTCGCGGTTACCACACGGGACCGCAGGAGCTTTCCGCGCATTCCCGTACCGCACGCTGAGTGTTTCGGTGACACACGCTCGGTGAACGCCTAACGCATTTCCGTCATCAGACGGTGCAGAAAGGGCAGGTCGACCTCTTCCAGGGAGGTGACCACCGTGCGGCGGGCGCCCGGGGCGATGGGCGCGACCGAGGGGACCACGACCACCTGGCAGCCCGCGGCCTCGGCGGAGGCGACGCCGGTCGAGGTGTCCTCGATGACGGCGCACCTCGCCGGTTCGGCGCCGAGCCCCGAAGCCGCGAGCAGGTACGGGTCGGGGAACGGCTTGGTCCGCTCCACCTCGTCGCCCGCGACGGTCAGCGCGAAGAAGTGGGAGCCGATCGAGCCCAGGACACGGTCGATGATCCGCCGGTGCGAGGCGGAGACCAGCGCGGTGGGGATCTCGTACGCCGCGAGTTCGGCGAGGAGCCGGGCCGCACCCGGCATCAGGGGCAGGGAGCGGCCGATGCGCTCCTCGAACCCGTCGTTGAGCAGCACGGTCAGTTCGGCGAGGGTGATGTCGGCACCGGTGGCCTCGATGAGGAAGCCCGCGCTGCGGGTCATCGGACCGCCGACGACCACATGGCGCCAGGAGTCGTCCAGCGCGTGCCCGAGAGCCCTGAAGACCTCGACCTCCACGTCCCACCAGAAGCCCTCGGTGTCCACCAAGGTGCCGTCCATGTCGAGGAGCACGGCCTGCAGGGCAGAGCCTTCGGCCGTACGAGTTCCGAGCGCGGGGACCGTACTGGTCATCCTGGCGCACCTCCTTGAGGGACGATCAGGCCGGTCGCCCCTTTTTCACCAAGGGGCGACCGGCCTGCGGTGGACCGACCAGTGTACGACCTATCCGATCAGTGTGCGTGGTGGCGCGCTCCAGCGCGTCGGGGCGGTCACGCGGTCACCGTGCGTTGAAGTACGTCGCCTCCGGGTGGTGGATCACGATCGCGTCGGTCGACTGCTCCGGGTGGAGCTGGAACTCCTCGGAGAGGTGGACGCCGATCCGCTCGGGCTCCAGAAGATCCGCGATCTTGGCGCGGTCCTCCAGGTTGGGGCAGGCGCCGTAGCCGAGCGAGAAGCGGGCGCCGCGGTACTTCAGGGCGAACATGTCCTCGATCTCGGACGGGTCCTCCCCCGCGAAGCCCAGCTCCGAGCGCACCCGCGCGTGCCAGTACTCGGCGAGCGCCTCGGCCAGCTGCACGGAGAGGCCGTGCAGTTCGAGGTAGTCGCGGTAGGCGTCGGACTCGAAGAGCTTGGCGGTCTCCTCGCCGATCCGGGAGCCGACGGTGACGACCTGGAGGCCGACCACGTCGATCTCCCCCGACTCCTCCGGCCGGAAGTAGTCGGCCAGACACAGCCGGCGGCCCCGGCGCTGGCGCGGGAACGTGAAGCGGGTCCGCTCGTTGCCCCGCTCGTCCAGGATGATCAGGTCGTCGTCCTTGGAGACGCACGGGAAGTAGCCGTAGACCACGGCCGCCTCCAGCAGGTTGTCGGTCTGGAGCTTGTCCAGCAGCCCGCGCAGCCGCGGCCGGCCCTCGGTCTCGACCAGTTCCTCGTACGTCGGACCATCACCGGTACGGGCCTGCTTGAGACCCCACTGCCCCTTGAACAGGGCGCCCTCGTCCAGCCAGGAGGCGTACTCCTTGAGCTGGATGCCCTTGATCACGCGGGTGCCCGAGAAGGGCGGCTTCGGAACGGGGTTGTCGACGGAGACGTCGGAGCGGACGTGGCCCTCTTCCGGGTGCTCCTCGACGACCGCGTCCGCGGCGGCCCGCACCCGGCGCTGCTTGAGTTCGGGCAGCACCGCGCCGGGCACTCCGCGCTTGACGCCGATCAGCGCGTCCATCAGACGCAGGCCCTCGAAGGCGTCGCGGGCGTAGCGGACCTCGCCCTGGTAGATCTCGTACAGGTCCTGTTCGACGTAGGCCCGGGTCAGGGCCGCGCCGCCGAGGATCACCGGATAGTCGGCGGACAGGCCGCGCTGGTTGAGCTCCTCCAGGTTCTCCTTCATGATCACCGTGGACTTGACCAGGAGCCCGGACATGCCGATGACGTCGGCCCGGTGCTCCTGGGCGGCGTCCAGGATGGCGGAGACCGGCTGCTTGATGCCGAGGTTGACGACGTTGTAGCCGTTGTTCGACAGGATGATGTCGACCAGGTTCTTGCCGATGTCGTGGACATCGCCGCGCACGGTGGCCAGCACGATGGTGCCCTTGCCCTCCGCGTCCGACTTCTCCATGTGCGGTTCGAGGAAGGCGACGGCCGTCTTCATGACCTCGGCGGACTGGAGCACGAACGGCAGCTGCATCTGGCCGGAACCGAACAGTTCGCCGACCACCTTCATGCCGTCCAGCAGCGTCTCGTTGACGATGGCGAGGGCCGGTCGGTCCTGGAGGGCCTCGGCGAGGTCGGCCTCCAGTCCGTTCTTCTCGCCGTCGATGATCCGCCGCTTGAGGCGTTCGTCCAGGGGCAGCGCGGCCAGTTCCTCGGCCTTGCCCGCCTTCAGGGACTTGGTGGTGGCGCCCTCGAACAGCGCCATCAGCTTCTGCAGCGGGTCGTAGCCCTCGGCCCGGCGGTCGTGGATGAGGTCGAGGGCGGTGGTGACCTCCTCCTCGCTGAACCGGGCGATCGGCAGGATCTTGGACGCGTGCACGATCGCCGAGTCCAGGCCCGCCTTGACGCACTCGTCGAGGAAGACCGAGTTGAGCAGGATGCGGGCGGCCGGGTTGAGACCGAAGGAGATGTTGGACAGGCCGAGCGTGGTCTGCACGTCCGGGCGGCGGCGCTTGAGCTCGCGGATCGCCTCGATCGTCGCGATGCCGTCCTTGCGGGACTCCTCCTGGCCCGTGCAGATCGTGAAGGTCAGGGTGTCGATGAGGATGTCGGACTCGTGGATGCCCCAGTTGGCCGTCAGGTCCTCGATGAGCCGTTCGGCGATGGCGACCTTGGTCTCGACGGTGCGGGCCTGGCCCTCCTCGTCGATGGTCAGCGCGATCAGCGCGGCACCGTGCTCCTGGGCGAGCCGCGTCACCTTCGCGAACCGGGACTCGGGCCCGTCGCCGTCCTCGTAGTTGACGGAGTTGATGACCGCGCGCCCGCCGAGACGCTCCAGGCCCGCGCGGATCACCGGGACCTCGGTGGAGTCCAGCACGATCGGCAGCGTGGAGGCGGTGGCGAAGCGGCCGGCCAGCTCGTCCATGTCGGCGACGCCGTCCCGGCCGACGTAGTCGACACACAGGTCGAGCATGTGCGCGCCCTCGCGGATCTGGTCGCGGGCCATCTCCACACAGTCGTCCCAGCGGGCCTCCAGCATGGCCTCGCGGAACTTCTTCGAGCCGTTGGCGTTCGTCCGCTCGCCGATCGCCATGTACGCGGTGTCCTGGCGGAACGAGACGGTCTGGTAGAGGGAGGCGGCACCGGGCTCGGGCCGCGGGCTGCGCTCGGTGGGCGCGACCCCGCGCACCCGCTCCACCAGCTGGCGCAGGTGCTCCGGCGTCGTACCGCAGCAGCCGCCGACCAGGGAGAGGCCGTAGTCGCGTACGAAGTTCTCCTGGGCGTCGGCCAGGCCCTCGGCGTCGAGGGGGAAGTGGGCGCCGTCCTTCGTCAGGACCGGCAGGCCGGCGTTCGGCATGCACAGGAGCGGAATGCGGGAGTGCCGGGTGAGGTAGCGCAGGTGCTCGCTCATCTCGGCGGGGCCGGTCGAGCAGTTCAGGCCGATCATGTCGATGCCGAGCGGTTCCAGCGCGGTCAGTGCCGCGCCGATCTCGGAGCCCAGCAGCATGGTGCCGGTCGTCTCGAAGGCCATCGAGACCAGCAGCGGCACCCGGACGCCGGTCGCCTCCATCGCGCGGTGCGCGCCGAGCACGGAGGACTTCGTCTGCAGCAGGTCCTGGGTCGTCTCCACGATCAGCGCGTCCGCGCCGCCGGCGAGCAGGCCCTCGGCGTTGGCCTGGAAGCCGTCGCGCAGCGTCCCGTACGAGACGTGGCCGAGCGTCGGCAGCTTCGTGCCCGGGCCGATCGAGCCGAGGACCCAGCGCTGACGGCCGTCCCGGGCGCCGAACTCGTCGGCGACCTCGCGGGCCAGCCGGGCCCCGGCCTCGGACAGTTCGTGGACCCGGTCCGCGATGTCATACTCGGCCATCGCCGAGTGGTTCGCCCCGAAGGTGTTCGTCTCGACGCAGTCGACGCCGACCTCGAAGTACGCCTCGTGGACGGAACGGACGATGTCGGGGCGGGTGACGTTCAGGATCTCGTTGCAGCCCTCGAGGTTCTCGAAGTCCTCCAGCGTCGGGTCCTGCGCCTGAAGCATCGTGCCCATCGCGCCGTCGGCCACCACCACACGGGTGGCGAGTGCTTCTCGGAGTGCTTCGGTTCGCTCCCGGCCTTCGGAGAGGCCGGACGAAAGGGACGGGTTCGGCAACGAGGCCATGAAGGTGCTCCCTGGAGTGCGACGGCTGTCGGCTTTGCGCTTCCCATGGAAGGCGCACGCCGTCAGGGTAGCCCGGAGCACCGCCGATCAGTCGTGGCGTCCACGAGCCGGACGGGTGTGGCGCGGGTGACGTCGGCGTGGGGGCGGACGGAACGCGGGGCGACCACCCATTGGCGGCAGCTCAGTAACGACCGGTAGTGTTCGACATTGCCGAACGGCAGCGGCAGTCGCACGCCGGCGGTCCAAGGGGACGGAGGCAGCACGGCGATGGCACGGAACATCCAGTCGCTCGAACGGGCGGCAGCCATGCTGCGGCTGCTCGCGGGCGGCGAGCGGCAGCTCGGCCTGTCGGACATCGCCTCCTCGCTGGGCCTGGCCAAGGGTACGGCCCACGGCATCCTGCGCACCCTCCAGCAGGAGGGGTTCGTCGAGCAGGACACGGCCTCCGGGCGCTATCAGCTGGGCGCCGAGCTCCTGCGCCTCGGCACCACCTATCTCGACGTGCACGAACTACGGGCGCGCGCCCTGGTGTGGACCGACGACCTGGCCCGCTCCAGCGGAGAGAGCGTCTATCTGGGCGTGCTGCACCAGCAGGGCGTGCTGATCGTGCACCACGTCTTCCGGCCCGACGACAGCCGTCAGGTCCTGGAGGTCGGGGCGATGCAGCCCCTGCACTCCACGGCACTGGGCAAGGTGCTGTCGGCCTACGACCCGGTGGCGCACAGCGAGGTCCTGGAGGTCGACCGCAAGGTGTTCACCCCGAGGACGATCAGCGAACTGGACCAGTTCGAGGGCGTCCTCGACGTGACCCGCGCGCGCGGGTACGCGGACGATGTCGAGGAGACCTGGACGGGGGTCGCCTCGGTCGCCGCCCCGATCCACAACCGGCGGCGGATGCCGGTGGGCGCGGTCGGCATCACCGGAGCCGTGGAACGGGTCTGCAAGGACGGGGAACTGCGCCCGGACCTGATCGCGGCCGTACGGGACTGTGCCCGCGCGGTGTCGCGGGACCTGGGCGCGGGGCGGTTCTGACAGGCGCGGACCTTCGGAGGTTCGTACGGCACGAGGCCGGGAAGCGGGATGCTTCCCGGCCTTTGTCGTGCACTCGGACGAGCGACGAGGCATCGATAGCACACGCCGATCAGTAACGATCGTGCTTTCGATAACAGAGCTCTTGACGCGCTGGTAACGCGAGAGCAAGACTCCCGTCCATCGGTCGACATTGTCGAACACCTACCGGCAATACGCGTTAGAGTGTGGCAATGCCAGGGCCGAGATCGCTCTCACTCCCCGAGAGCACGAACCACCGGAGGGACCCGGGGTTCGGCTTCCCCTGGACGAAGGACAAAGGAGTCGCGGGTGTCCAGCTCCGACATCTTCATCGGCGAGACCATCGGTACCGCCGTTCTCATCCTGCTCGGCGGTGGCGTGTGCGCCGCCGTCACACTGAAGGCCTCCAAGGCGCGCAACGCCGGCTGGCTCGCCATCGCCTTCGGGTGGGGCTTCGCGGTCATGACCGCGGTCTACATCTCGGCGCCGCTCTCCGGCGCGCACCTCAACCCGGCCGTGACACTCGCGCTGGCGATCAAGGACGACGACTACAGCAACCTCGCCACCTACTGGGGCGGGCAGCTGCTCGGCGCCATGATCGGCGCGGCGCTGGTCTGGGTCGCCTACTACGGCCAGTTCCTCGCCCACCTCACCGACCGCGAGATCGTCGGGGGTTCCGAGGACGAGGCTGTGAAGTCGGTCGAGGCCGAGGAGAAGGGCGCGGGCCCCGTGCTCGGCGTCTTCTCCACCGGCCCCGAGATCCGGAACGTCGTGCAGAACCTCGCCACCGAGATCATCGGCACCGTCGTCCTGATCCTCGCGATCCTCACGCAGGGTCTGAACAACGACGGCAACGGCCTGGGCACCCTGGGCGCCCTGATCACCGCCTTCGTGGTGGTGAGCATCGGCCTCTCGCTCGGTGGCCCCACCGGCTACGCGATCAACCCGGCCCGTGACCTCGGTCCGCGCATCGTGCACGCCCTGCTCCCCCTGCCCAACAAGGGCGGATCGGACTGGAGCTACGCCTGGATACCGGTCGTCGGCCCGCTCATCGGCGGCGCGATCGCGGCAGGCATATACAACGTCGCCTTCGCTTAGGAGTCCCCGCTCCAGCACGCTAGGAAGCCGCGCCCCAAGAGCCGCGAGCCGCACAGCACCGCTTTGAAGCACCGCGCCGTATACAGCCCCTTTCCCACGGATCCCAGGAGCACACCGTGACCGACGCACACACCGCCGGCCCCTTCATCGCCGCGATCGACCAGGGCACCACCTCGTCCCGCTGCATCGTCTTCGACCGCGACGGACGCATCGTCTCCGTCGACCAGAAGGAGCACGAGCAGATCTTCCCGAAGCCGGGCTGGGTCGAGCACGACGCCGCCGAGATCTGGACCAACGTCCAGGAGGTCGTCGCCGGAGCCATCTCGAAGGCCGGCATCACCCGCGACGACATCAAGGCCATCGGCATCACCAACCAGCGTGAGACCACGCTGCTGTGGGACAAGAACACCGGTGAGCCCGTCCACAACGCCCTCGTCTGGCAGGACACCCGCACCGACGCCCTGTGCCGGGAACTCGGCCGCAACGTCGGCCAGGACCGCTTCCGCCGCGAGACCGGCCTGCCGCTCGCGTCGTACTTCGCCGGCCCCAAGGCCCGCTGGCTGCTCGACAACGTCGAGGGCCTGCGCGAGCGCGCCGAGGCCGGAGACATCCTCTTCGGCACCATGGACACCTGGGTCATCTGGAACCTGACCGGCGGTGTCGACGGCGGCAAGCACGTCACCGACGTCACCAACGCCTCCCGCACCATGCTGATGAACCTGCACACCCTGGCGTGGGACGACAAGATCGCCGAGTCCATCGGCGTCCCGCTGGCGATGCTGCCCGAGATCCGCTCCTCCGCCGAGGTCTACGGCGAGGTCACCGGCGGCCCGCTCGGCGACCTGCTCGGCGGCATCCCGGTCGCCTCCGCGCTCGGCGACCAGCAGGCGGCCCTGTTCGGCCAGACCTGTTTCTCCGAGGGCGAGGCCAAGTCCACCTACGGCACCGGCACGTTCATGCTGATGAACACCGGTGACAAGATCATCAACTCGTACTCGGGCCTGCTGACCACGGTCGGCTACCGGATCGGCGAGCAGGAGCCGGTCTACGCCCTGGAAGGCTCCATCGCCGTCACCGGTTCGCTGGTGCAGTGGATGCGCGACCAGATGGGCCTGATCAAGTCCGCCGCCGAGATCGAGACGCTCGCGTCCTCGGTCGAGGACAACGGCGGCGCCTACTTCGTGCCGGCCTTCTCCGGTCTGTTCGCCCCGTACTGGCGTCCCGACGCCCGCGGTGTGATCGCCGGCCTGACCCGGTACGTCACCAAGGCGCACATCGCGCGCGCCGTCCTGGAGGCCACCGCCTGGCAGACCCGTGAGATCAGCGACGCCATGACCAAGGACTCCGGCGTCGAGCTCACGGCCCTCAAGGTCGACGGCGGCATGACCTCCAACAACCTGCTGATGCAGACCCTGGCCGACGTCCTGGACGCCCCCGTGGTGCGCCCGATGGTCGCCGAGACCACCTGCCTCGGCGCCGCCTACGCCGCCGGCCTCGCCGTCGGCTTCTGGACCAACACCGAGGACCTGCGCGCCAACTGGCGCCGGGCCGCGGAATGGACCCCCAACATGGACGCGGATGTCCGCGACCGTGAGTACAAGAGCTGGCTCAAGGCCGTCGAGCGGACCATGGGCTGGATCGAAGACGAGAACTGACGAGGAGTAAGAACCCGCAATGACCAGCCAGCCCACCCTGCAGTCCGTGCCTGCCCTCGGTACGCACCCGGCCTCCGGCTCCAACCCGAGCCGCGCCGAGGCCCGGGAGCAGCTTTCCAAGGCAACGTACGACCTCCTCGTCATCGGCGGCGGCATCCTGGGCATCTCCACCGCCTGGCACGCCGCGCAGTCCGGACTGCGGGTGGCGCTGGTCGACGCCGGCGACTTCGCCGGCGCCACCTCCTCCGCCTCCTCCAAGCTTCTCCACGGCGGTCTGCGCTACCTGCAGACCGGCGCGGTGAAGCTGGTGGCGGAGAACCACTTCGAGCGCCGTGCGGTCTCCCGCCAGGTGGCCCCCCACCTGGCGAACCCGCTCACGTTCTACCTCCCCGTGTACAAGGGCGGGCCGCACGGCGCGGCGAAGCTCGGAGCGGGCGTCTTCGCCTACTCCGCCCTGTCGGCCTTCGGTGACGGCGTGGGCCACCTGCTGAGCCCCTCCAAGGCCGCGCAGGACGTGCCCGAGCTGCGCACCGACAACCTCAAGGCCGTGGCCGTGTACGGCGACGACCAGATGAACGACTCCCGCATGGCCCTCATGACGGTCCGCGCGGCCGTCGAGTCGGGCGCCGCGGTGCTGAACCACACCGAGGTCACGGGCCTGCGCTTCACCCGGGGCCGGGTGACGGGCGCGGAACTGCGGGACCGGCTGTCCGGCGACGAGTTCGGCGTCGACGCCCGTCTCGTGCTGAACGCGACCGGCCCGTGGGTGGACCACCTGCGCCGTATGGAGGACCCGAATGCCGCGCCGTCGATCCGTCTCTCGAAGGGCGCACATCTGGTCCTGAAGCGGACCTCGCCGTGGAAGGCCGCGCTGGCCACCCCGATCGACAAGTACCGCATCACCTTCGCGCTCCCGTGGGAGGACATGCTCCTGCTCGGCACCACCGACGAGGAGTACGAGGGCGACCCGGCGGACGTCTCGGTCACCGAGAAGGACACGGCCCAGATCCTCGACGAGGCCGCGTTCTCCATACGCGACCAGCAGCTCTCCCGTGACCTGATCACGTACTCCTTCGCCGGTCTGCGGGTGCTGCCGGGCGGCCCCGGCGACACCTCGAAGGCCAAGCGCGAGACGGTCGTCACGGAGGGCCGCGGCGGGATGCTGTCCGTCGCGGGCGGCAAGTGGACCACCTTCCGGCACATCGGCCGTACGGTCATGAAGAAGCTGGAGTCACTGCCCGGCCGTCCGCTGGGCGAGGACTTCGAGCCGGTCTCCGAGCTGCCGAGGAAGCTGCCGCTTCCCGGTGTGGCCAACCCGCGTGCCGTCGCGCACCGCCTCCTGGTGGACGGCCCGGCGCCCGGCCCGCGCATGGCCGCCGACACGGCCAGGCATCTGGCCACCCACTACGGCTCGCTGGCCTTCGACATCGCCCGGCTGGCGAACGAGAACCCCGAGCTCGGCGAGCGCGTCCACCCGGACGCCCCGGAGATCTGGGCGCAGGTCGTCTACGCCCGGGACAACGAGTGGGCCGAGACGGCGGACGACGTGCTGCGCCGCCGTACGACGCTGACGATCCGCGGTCTCGCCACCGACGACGTCCGCGGCAAGGTGCAGGACCTGCTCGACGACAAGTAGGCGTCCGCGGTCATGTGAGGGGCGGCTCCCACGGGGGGTGCCGCCCCTCACGCATGGGCCGGCGCGGCCGGCGCTCCCGCGGGTGCCGGGCACCTGGACACTCCCTGTTCAGCCCACGGAACCCCCATAATGTCCGATGAGACATCGGATGTCTGACGGGACATCCCGAGTGACAGGGAGGCCCCGCCATGGCAGTCACCGACGAGGCGATCGAGAAGATCAAGGGAATGATCGTCTCCGGCGCGCTGCGTCCGGGGGACCGGCTTCCCAAGGAGAGCGAACTGGCGGCCGAACTCGGGCTGTCCCGCAACTCCCTGCGGGAGGCCGTCCGCGCCCTGTCCCTCATCCGCATCCTGGACGTGCGCCAGGGCGACGGCACGTACGTCACGAGCCTGGACCCGCACCTCCTCCTGGAGGCGCTGAGCTTCGTCGTCGACTTCCACCGCGACGACACGGTCCTGGAGTTCCTCGCCGTGCGGCGCATTCTGGAGCCCGCGGCCACCGCGATGGCGGCCGCCCGCATCAGCGAGCAGCAACTGGACCTGCTCTCCTCGCAGTTGGACAGGCTCGGTGCGGACCCCTCCGTGGAGGAACTCGTCGCCTGCGACCTGGAGTTCCACCGGGGCATCGCGCTGGCCTCGGGCAACGCGGTGCTGTGCTCCCTTCTCGAGAGCCTGTCGGGCCCCACCACCCGCGCCCGCGTCCGGCGGGGCCTGACCCAGGAGGACGCGGTCGGCCGCACCCTGCGCGAGCACCGCGCCATCCTGTCCGCCCTGCGCGACCGGGACGCGGAGGCGGCCCGGTCCTGGGCGACGGTGCACATCGCGAGCGTGGAGCAGTGGCTCAGATCCACGCTCTAGCGGCGAGCCGGAACCCGGGGCGGACGCCGGTTTCGTTCATGCGTGCGCCCCGTCCCCCGTGGGTGTTTCGGGCCGCTCCCAGAACATCGGATCTCTCCCGGTCGTCCGACGTATGGCGCGGGCACGGGGCAATGTCCGCGGTCCGCAGGCGAGTTGACCCACGGACAGTTCGGACGGCTGCGGGGCGGTCCGGGGTGGCCGTCACGCGTGTTTCCGGGCCCCCGGCGGGGCAGTGATCCGTTCACTCCCCCGTGCGAGGGGGCTGCGGAGGCCCCCTCGGCACGCCGTAAGGTTGAGGCGTACGCGAGGGCACATCGGAAGGAGGCGCTGGGTGATCGAGCTGGAGGGGGTTCCCGAGCTGATCGACCCAGTCATGGTGGCCGCGTTCGAAGGCTGGAACGACGCCGGCGACGCCGCCTCCACCGCGGTCGCGCATCTGGACAGGGAATGGAAGGGCGAGGTCTTCGCGGCACTGGACGCCGAGGACTACTACGACTTCCAGGTGAACCGCCCCACCGTGTGGCTGGACGGTGGTGTACGCAAGATCACCTGGCCGACCACCCGTCTGTCGGTGGTCCGGGTCGGCGGCGAGAAGCCGCGCGACCTCGTGCTGGTCCGCGGCATCGAGCCGTCGATGCGCTGGCGCTCGTTCTGCAACGAGCTGCTCGGTTTCGCGCACGAACTGGGCGTGGAGCTGGTGGTGATCATGGGCGCGCTGCTCGGTGACACCCCGCACACCCGTCCCGTACCGGTCAGCGGGGTCACCTCCGACGCCGACCTGGCCCGCACGATGGACCTGGAGGAGACCAAGTACGAGGGCCCGACGGGCATCGTCGGCATCCTCCAGGAGGCGTGCACGCACGCGGGCGTACCGGCCGTGTCGCTGTGGGCGGCCGTGCCGCACTACGTGTCGCAGCCGCCCAACCCGAAGGCGACCCTGGCGCTCCTCAACCGCCTTGAGGACCTCATCGACCTGCGCATTCCCCTGGGCGAGCTGCCCGAGGACGCGCGGGCCTGGCAGCTGGGCGTCGACCAGCTGGCCGCCGAGGACAGCGAAGTCGCCGAGTATGTGCAGACGCTGGAGGAGGCCCGGGACACCGCCGAACTGCCGGAGGCGTCCGGCGAGGCGATCGCCCGCGAGTTCGAGCGTTATCTGCGCCGCAGGGACGGTGGCGGTCCGGCGACGGGTGCCGGGAGCCATGCGACGGAGAGCGGCGAGCCGACCTCCTACCTCCGTGACACTCCCGGCGGCCGTACGCGGCCGCCGATGGCGCAGCGCCCGGAGTCCGACACGGGGCAGGACGCCGGAGAGGACGGGGAGTCGCGACAGGAGCCGGAGACGGACGAGGCCGCCGACGGCACCGGTCCGGACGTCCGGGCCGACGAGTCCGGCCCCAAGGACTCCAAGGGTTCCAAAGGTTCCAAGGGGTCCAAGGACTCCAAGGGATCCAAGGGGTCCAAGGGCGCTTCAGGTGCCGCGAAGGCGCCGGGTTCCACGGATTCATCGGATCCTTCCGACTCCTCCAGCTCCTCCGACGCATCGGACTCCTCCGAGGACTGAGCGGAAAGGGGCGGTGCGCACACGGTGCGCCGCCCCCGGCCGTCGGGCCGCCGGGAAGTGCCAGGCGCCGGGGCCCTCATCGATCCCCCTTTCGCACCCGCCGCACCGCCGTACCCGCCGTTCCCGTTCGCACGGTGAAGCCGCCGTTGCGGTGAGGCCGCCGTCCGCGGGCGAATCGGCGTGCCCGCACGGCGGGCCCGCGGCGGTGACGCCCCCGGCGTGAAACCGTCGGACGGAGAGAACCGGTCGGCCGGCGCCCGCACGGCCGGGCCGTCCTGCCGTCGGGCCGCGCGGTCCGGCCGTACCACCCCTCCCGGCACAGCTCTCGCGGCGAGCAGCCCTCGGCCTGCGGAACAGCGGTGTGCGCGGCGCCCGGCCGCAGAGGCCGGGCCCGACCGGTCCAAGGGGCAACAGCCGCTGCCGCCCCATCACTTGACATGCGCCTCGGTAGCGTTTGGCCTAATTGGGGCGTGACATCTGTTTCAGGACGGATTGCACAGGTTTCCCCATTCAACTTGTTTTCAAACCAAGTTGGCGAAGACGGGGTGGACGCGGCGCCGTGGGCGTGCCAGGTTGTGCCCCGAAGGCGCCGCCCGGCAACGGGACATGACACTCGGCGCCGCACCGGAGGAAGGCACACGGCACGGCAGAGCACACGCATCGACCGGCACCCACAGGGACCGGCACCCGCAGGGATCGGCACCCGCAGGGATCGAAGGGAGCGGCACGCGATGACCGACCAGGTACAGCCGGCGCAGAGCCCGGGAACGTCCGGGCCCGGGCCCGACGGAGCGGGATTCACCTATCGAGGAGCCGAGCAGGAACTGATCGTCGTCGCACGTCCGGAGGCCCGGTTGCGTGCCCGGGCCGAGGGCGTCCGCTCGGCGGCCGGCGCCGACGTCTCGGCCCTCAACATGTTCCTCAGCGACGAACAGCTCGCCCTGGAGCCGCTGTTCGGGAGCGAGGAGCGGCTCCAGCAGTCCGCGGTGGTGGGCACCGAGAGCGGGCCCGACCTCGCGCTCTTCTACCGGGTGCGCGGCGTGGAGAGCCGTGCCCAGGAGCTGCGCGCACGGATCGCGGCACTGCCGGAGATCGACACGGCGTACGTGAAGCCGGGTGCCGTTCCCGCCTCCACGGGGTCGGCCGGCTGGACCGGCCAGAGCGCCGACGACGGCCAGCGGCTCAAGGAGGGGGCGCCCGTCACCCCCGACTTCACCAGCAGGCAGGGCTACTTGCGTCCGGCCCCCGAGGGTATCGACGCCTACTGGGCCTGGCAGCGGCCGGGCGGTTCGGGCCGGAGCGTCACGGTGATCGACGTGGAGGGCGCCTGGCAGCTCGGGCACGAGGATCTGGCCTCGAAACTCGCCGGTGTCGTGGTCGGCACCCCCGTCACCGACATAGCCTGGCGCAACCACGGCACCGCCGTCATCGGGGTGATCGGCGGCGACCGCAACGAGCACGGGACCACCGGAATCGCGCCGGACGCCGTGACCGCGGCCGCGTCCTTCCAGGGCATCGGAACGGCCGCCGCGATCCACGCGGCGGCGGAACGGCTGAGCCCCGGCGACATCATCCTGGTCGAACTGCACGCCCCGGGGCCCCGGTTCGACTTCGAGGAGCGCGACACACAGGAGGGCTACATCGCGCTCGAGTGGTGGCCCGACAACTTCGCGGCCGTCCAGTCCGCCACCGCCCGGGGCATCCTCGTGGTGGCGGCCGCCGGCAACGGCGCCGAGTCGCTCGACGACGCGGTGTACGAACGCCGCCCCGCGGAGTTCCCCGATGGGTGGCGCAATCCCTTCAACCCCTCCAACCGGTCCTCCGGGGCGATCCTGGTCGGCGCGGGCGCACCGCCGCCCGGCACGCACGGCCGCGACCACGGCCCGGACCGTTCACGGCTCGCGTTCTCCAACTACGGGGCCCGCGTGGACGCGCAGGGCTGGGGACGCGAGGTCACGACCACCGGCGGCTTCTGGGACCGGCCCGGCGATCTGCAGGGCGGCGCCGAGGAGATCGCCTGGTACACGGACACGTTCTCCGGGACCTCTTCCGCCTCCCCGGTGGTGGTCGGTGCCCTGGCCGCGCTGCAAGGCATGCTCAAGGCGGCGGGCCAGGCACCGATGTCCTCGGAACGTGCGCGCGCGGTGCTGCGGGCCACGGGTTCCCCGCAGCAGGACGCGCCGGGCCGGCCCGCGTCCCAGCGGATCGGCAACCGGCCGGACATCAAGGCGGCGGTCACCCGGCTGCTGCCCGAGGCCGTCGGCTCGGGCCAGGCCGAGCGGTACTGGGACGAGCTGCTGCCGTATCCGCGCGAACTCCCGCCGAGGCTCCGGCTGTACGTGTCCGGTGCCTGGCGCAACCTCAACAACCCGTCCTCCGAGATCCGTCAGGCGGTGCACTCCGCCTTCGCGGGGGGACGGCCCGATGTACGGGTCTGGTTCTCGGACGACGAGATCGTCGGCCTGGTCGTCACGGGCTGAGGACCTGGTCCTCCCGGACCGGAACGGAACGCAACCAACCATTGATGGAAGGTGGCACCCGCATGAGCACGATCCCCCAGATGAGCCAGCAGGGGCAGGGACAGCAGGGCCTTCAGCAGGGCAGCCCCCAGCAGGCACAGCAGGGCCCCAGCACGGCTCCTCCGCAGCACCTCGGGACGCAGCAGGAGTACGGACAGCAGCAGTTCGGACAGGAGCAGTTCGGACCGCAGCAGGGCATGAGCCAGGAGCAGCCTTTCGGCACGCAGGCGCAGCAGCCGTACGGGCCGCAGGGCATCGGCCAGCAGATGCAGCAGCCGCACCTCCAGCAGGGCATCGGCCAGCAAGGCATCGGCCAGCAGTTCCCGCAGCACCAGATCCCGCAGCAGCACATTCCGCCGCACCTCCAGCAGCAGCTCCAGCAACTGGGCCGGCAGCAGCCGTACCAGCAGCTTCTCCGGCAGCTCGGCGGGCAGCAGGCCCAGCAACCGGGACAGCCGCTCGTGCTGCCGAGCGCCGTAGAGCGTGCGGCGCTCGTGAGCGGGGTCGCCACGAAGTTCTGGGACGTCGTCACCCCGCTGGCGGGGCAGCCGTCGATCCTCTACCTGTTCATCGACAACGGCTGGCGTCAGCTCGTGAACCCGAACCAGGTCACGCATGACGAGGTCCAGGAGGCCTTCGCCTTCGGTCAGCAGGTCATCGGGATCTACGACTCGGGCACCAACACCCTCCAGGCCGTGATCGTGAACCGGCAGTAGCAGAGGCGGGAGCGGCCGACCGCTCCACGCGCAGGGCGCCGGGCGGATCACTCCGCCC
>NZ_JBHWVI010000164.1:0-19382 GCF_042737005.1 Streptomyces sp. NPDC060027 | reverse complement strand
CTCCCCGGCAGCCCCGGCGGCAGCCCCGGCGGCAGCCCCGGCGGCAGCCCCGGCGGCAGCCCCGGCGGCAGCCCCGGCGGCAGCCCCGGCGGCAGCCCCGCGACGCTCGCGCAGCTCGCGTCACTCACGCCGCGGGGCCTTGCCGAGGTCGGGCCTGATCAGCTGCTGATCAGGTGCCGATCAGGAACCGATCAGGTCCGGTACGCGTAGAACGCCGAGTTCGGGTACGACGCGATGAGGCTCGACACCGATCGCCGGTAGGTGTCGGTGTCGTGGTAGGTCAGATACGGCACACCGCCGGAGCTCCGGTACGACGTGATCATGGAGTGGTCCTTGGACCCGTCCTTGTCGAAGTCCATCTGCATCACGTCGCCGATGTCCATCTGGTAGACGTTCGCCAGGGGGGTGGAACGCCGGGCGGTCTGGGTGAACCAGGACCACTCGTTGACGCCGACCCAGGTGTCGGTCTGCGAGGACGTGCCGTAGTTCCAGGTGCCGTACTCCTCGTCCGAGCTGGTGACCTTCGCCCAGCCGCCCGCCTTCAGGACCTGGCTCAGGTAGTTGGTGCAGTCGCCGCCGACCGCGTTGAAGCTCCGGTAGGCGGGGTTGTAGTTCTTCCAGTACGTCTCGGCGTACGTCGCCATGGCCGCGTAGTCGTACGGGGCGCCGGTGAGGTTCTTGGCGTTGGCGGGCGCGGGATACGTGGTCGCTGCCCGGGGGGCGTCGACAGCGGCCATCGTGGTCCTGCGGGGCGTGGTGGTGACGGGCTCGTTGACCTGCCGGGGACCCTTGTCCGTCGAGCGCTCGCCCGTCAGCTTCCAGGTGCCGTCCGCCTGGGCGGCGAAGGTCAGGACATGGTGTGCGCGGAAGCCCGTGCCGGCGGGCTCGTCTCCGCGGATCCTGCGGTAGGTGAGGGTGGTGGTCTCGGTGACCCAGGCGGTGGCCCGCTGTCCCGTCACCCGGGTCCTGTTCACGGTGACGCGGGTGTCACCGGCGCTGTAGGCCTCGCCGAGGGCCGCGAGGCGGGACCGCGTGCCGTGCAGCGAGGAGACCGCGGCGCTCTCGGTCTGCGCGAGGGTGTCGGAGACCCGTATGCCCGCCGTGGTCGCCTTCAGGGCCGTACGGGCCGTCGGGGCCCGGTCCAGGAGGGCGGCCGTGCGGTCGGTGAACACGGCGTCGGCCACGCGGCCGAAGGCGTCGGCCGTCGACGCGGTCACCCGGGGAGTGGGGGCCGCGGCGTGGGCGGCGGACAGGGGGAGCAGGAGGGCGGAGAGGGTGATCGCCCCCACGGTCGAGCAGCTGCGGCTCAACTTCTTCGATATCACTGACGATTCTCCTTGATCCCCGGTCGGACTCCGGGGAAGGGAATCTTTACATGTCCCACTCAACTGTGCTGAATCCGGGGGGAGTTCGCGTCGAGTGCAACCAAGTCCCTTATGTCGGAGGTAAGTTGACACTCAAGGCGATGTCGCGGACATAACGGCCCCACCGCGAGCACCGCTTCACCCATGGTCCGCGAGCACTACTTCACCACGGTCGCCCAGTCCGGCGACTGGGCGGGGTCCAGGCTGCGCAGCCGCTCCAGGGTCTCGGGCTTCTGCACATCGAGCCAGTCGGTCAGTTCACGGAAGGACACACAGCGAACGCCCTTCTTCGTGCACACGTTCTTGATGACCTGGTCGATGGACTTCATGTAGATGCCGCCGTTCCAGTCCTCGAAGTGGTTGCCGATGAACAGCGGTGCCCTGCTGCCGTAGTAGACGCGGTCGAATCCGGCCATGTAGGACTTGACGGTCTCCTGCTCCCACTGCGGGTACTTGGCCGGATCGCCCTCGGTCTCACCGTCGGACTGGTTGTAGAGGAAGTTGAAGTCCATGGACAGGCCTTGGTACTTGCCGCCCTCGTAAGGGAGCATCTGAAGCGGGAAGTCCCAGATGCCCTCCTTCTTGACGGGCCATATCTGGAAGTCGCCCGCGGAGCTGGCGTCGTAGCGCCAGTCGTACTTCTTGGCCGTGGCCTTCATGGCCTTGAGCAGGTTCTTCTGGCCTTCGAGGCAGGGTGCGCGCCCGCCGCTGACGGCACGCGCGGGGTCGAAGGGCAGCGCCGGAAGGTCACTGTCGCCGGTGTTGGTCTTCCACTTCTCGAGGAAGGAGAAGAACTGGTCGATCTCGCTCTCCCACTGCGCCACGCTCCAGTCCCCGCCGCCCTTGTCGCCGCAGAAGTGGCCGTTGAAGTGGGTGCCGATCTCGTTGCCGTCCTTCCACGCCTTGCCGAGCTCCTCCACCGTGGTGCGGATGTGCTCGTCGGTGGCGTAGCTGATGGCCGCCGATCCCGGCGCGTGCATGGGCGGCTCGTAGAGCGTCTTCTTGTCCTTGGGCAGCAGATAGATGCCGGTCAGGAAGAACGTCATGTGGGCGTTGTACTCCTCGGCCAGCTCCCGGTAGTGCGAGAAGAGCTCGTCGTCGCCCTGGAGGGCGCCGTCCCAGGAGAACACGACGAACTGGGGCGGCTTCTCACCGGGCTTGAGGGGTACGGCCTTCAACTCGCCCTTCTGCGGGCCGGTGTAGGACGTGGAGCCGTCGCCCAGCACCTTGGTCTTCCCGTCCCAGACCGGTTCCTTCTTCGCCTTGCCGTCGCCGGGAGCGTGCGCGCTGGCGGACGCGGCCGGTGTGGCCCTGTCCGTGTTCAGGGCCAGGTAGGTGGCGGCCATGGACGTGACGACGAGGAAGGCGGTCATGGCCGCGAAGCCCTGGCGTGCGGAGGCGGCGGCAGAACCGGGATCGGGCTCGCGGCGTCGGCGCCGGCTGTGCTTCGAGTTCATACGGGGCACATTCTGCGAGGGGGGTGGAAGGTTCGTGGCGCGGCCACCGGGTGGCCGTCGCTGGGGGCCGAGCCCAGTGGCCGGCCGACGGGGTCAGCGAAGCGGGCTCATGGCACCGGACCAGATGCCGTACGGCACGTCGGCGACGGGTGCGCCGGCGATCCCCTCGAGCGGCAGCGGTTCGAGGCTCTTGGACAGATCGATGCGGTACAGGACGACGGCCGTCGACACGGAACGGTTCGTGCCCACGTACCAGGCGGCCTTGTCGTCCAGCGTGGAACCCCTCTTGCCGGCCACCTCCGCCCCGACCGGGGCCGCGCCGGGGTGACCGGTGCGGAAGGAGTCCGAGAGCGCCTCGGTCACCTGGCGGGCCACCTCCGCGCGCATCGCGCGACGGGGTCCGGGCTTGTCCAGCCGGACGCGGGAGCCGTTGCGGGTGATGCGGCGCACGGAGAACGGCTCGATGTGCGTTCCGCCGGCGGCGAAGGTGGCGTAGGAACTGGCCATGCGGATCGCGCTGGGCGTGGAGGTGCCGAGGGAGAGCCCGGGGACCTGCGATCCGATGCTGGAGGAGAGCAGGCCCGACGCCTCGGCGGTTCTTCGCACCTGCTCCAGGCCCGTGTCCATGCCGAGCTGCATGAACACCGTGTTCACGTTCGCGGCGAGGGCCGAACGCAGCGTGATCTGCCCGTAGTTCTTGTTGCCTTCGTTGTGGGCGGCGACCTTCTTGCCGCTGCGGTCCCAGTAGGGGCCCTCGGGTGTGCTGACCGGTACACCGTCGTTGCCGTCGTAGAGCGCGTCGGGGGTGACGGGCGTGGCCGCGCTGTCGCGGGTCTTGGTGACGCCGTGCTCTAGGGCGGCGGCGTAGACGAAGGGCAGGAAGGCCGAACCGGCCTGGACGGTGGTCGCGTTGGACTCGTTGTAGCCCTGTTCGCGGTGGTCGGGGCCGCCGTAGACGGCGAGGACGCTTCCGTCGGCGCCGATGGAGGCGGCGCCGTAGTGGGCGGCCTTCGCGCCGTCCGGGTCGTCCTTCTTCGCCTTCTTGCGGGCCTTGGTCACGGCGGCGGTGAGCGCGGTCTCGCGCTCGCGGTCGAAGGTCGTGTAGATCTGGTAGCCGCCCAGGTCGAACTCCCGGGACGAGATGTGCCCGGCCTTCTTGGCGTACTGGGTCGCCAGCTCGACCAGGTAGTCGCTCTGCTTTCCGGTGTCGTACACCCCGGTCTGATCGCGCGGCTCGGGGAACTCCGTGTACTTGGCCCGCTCGGACTTCGACAGCGTGCCGGACTTGACCATGCGGTCGAGGATCCAGGACCAACGCTCCACGGCCCGCGCGTGGTTGGCCTTGCTCAGGGTGGGGTCGTAGAGACCCGCGCCCTTGAGGAGCGCGGCGAGGAGCGCGCCCTCGCTGGCGTTGAGCTTGCTCACGTCCTTGCCGTAGTAGGCCTGGGAGGCCCGCTGGAGGCCGTAGGTGCCGCGCCCGAACCAACTGGTGTTGAGGTAGCCCTCGAGGATCTTGTCCTTGCTCATCTTGTTGTCGAGCTTGAGGGCGATCATGGCCTCGGTGAACTTGCGGGTCACCGATCGGTTCTGGGTGAGATAGACGTTCTTGACGTACTGCTGGGTGATGGTGGAGCCGCCCTGGGTGTCCCCCTGGCCGACCGTGCGCACCAGGGCGCGGACCAGACCCTTGGCGGAGATTCCGGGGTCGGAGTAGAAGCTCTCGTTCTCCGCCGCGAGGACCGCCGAGCGCACGCCCTCGGGTATGTCCTTCAGCGGCATGTCCTGGCGCCGCACCCAGCCCGTACGGGCCATCGGCTTGCCGTCCGCCCAGAAATAGACATTGTCCTGCTGGGTGGCATATGTGTTCAGGTTCTGGGGTATGTCCGTTGCGGCGTAGGCGATGACCAGCAGCGAACCGCTCAGGCCGATGGACAGCGCGAAGGCGCCGAGCCACTGCCGCCAGGAGGGCAGCCAGCGTCGCCAACCGGCCCGGCCGGGGCGTGGATAGGCGGGTCTGAGGCGGCGGGCGAGCGGCACGAGGCGTGCGGCCAGGCCGGACAGTCGGGTGGGCTGCGAGGGCTTGCGACGAGAGCCGCGACCGCGCTGCGGTCCGGATGTGCTAGCCACGGCACGCTCCTGCGCGTGGGCGGCCCAAAGACAGGGGATTCGGAGCATCGTTGCGATGCCACGTCTTGGTCACGACTGCGTCTCCCTCCGCACTTCGGAATTGCGCGCGCGGGTAGTTGCAGCGGCCGCTTACGCGGCTGCGAGCCCCCCTCCCCGACCTTGCGGCTCGTCGCGGCCCTATTAAATTATCAGCGACCAATGCGATCTCTTCGATCAGCAACCAGACAAAAAAGTTCAGAGGTCAACGGGGCTCTCCAGTCGACCGGAGCCGACCTGCTCCCGCGCACCCTGCCGGGGCCTTGCTCCGGCACGCCGGGAAAGGCTGCCGAGCCCTACGGACATGGGCCGATCCCGGCTAACCTGTGCGCATGCCTCGCTACGAGTACCGCTGCCGGACCTGCGGCGACACCTTCGAACTGAGCCGACCGATGGCCGAATCCGCCGCCCCCGCGGACTGCCCCGCCGGGCACGACGACACCGTCAAACTCCTGTCGACGGTCGCTGTCGCCAAGGGTGGATCGGCGTCCGCGCCGGCGCCCGCGCCGCGTGCCGGTGGCGGCGGAGGCGGGTGCTGCGGCGGCGGCTGCTGCGGCTGATCCCGGGGGATTTCTCAGGAACTCTTCGGCTATGCCCGAAACCGCTCCGGCGTGTCGCGGCGGAACGGTTCCGGTCGCCCCAACAGGACGGTAACGGCACCAAGTTCCGTATATCCCCCGGGCGATCCCGAGACGGGCGAGTCCGGTGCGGAGCGATCCCAAGCACCCTCAACGGTGCAGAACCGGAACCGATTCCGACAAAACCGTGCAGAACGGACCCGGGGCGAGCGCGTCGGGTACCCGGGACCCCGGGCACCCCGGGCGCCCCGACACAGCGGGACCGGGGACCACGTCCGGTCTATCGCCCGGACCGGTCCGGCGCCGGGCGTGCCACGGGCCCGGTGGTCCCGGCCCCAGGACACGGCGGGGCCGGAACCGAGGTCCGCCATGTCCGTCAGGCCGGTACGGGCCCGGCGCAGGCGCCCAGGAACTCGCGGAGGATCCGCTCCCCCGCCGCCACACCCCGCTCCGGCAGCGCGGTGATCGCCGGTGCGGTCCAATCGGCTTCGGCGAGCTCACCGTGGCCCGGACGCCAGCCCCGGTCGACGGCGAGCAGCAGGTCGGCGTCGAGCAGCGAGTCCCCGGCGCCGAGGGTGAGGACGGCTCCGGTACGACGGGCGACCTCACGCACGGCCGCGCTCTTGGTGAGCGGCTTCGGCACTGCGTAGATCTTGCGGCCCTGCAGCGAGACCGTCCAGCCGCGGTTCTCCGCCCACACGGCCAGGTCCTTCACCCACTGCTCGGGGAGCAGTTCCCGCTCCACCACCAGATAGGCGAACAGGTCCTCGGCGATCCGGTGCTTGCGCACCCAGACCGGGTCCGCGGTGGCCGCCAGGTGCTCCCGCACCTCGTCGAGCGGCGCGCACTCGGAGGCCAGCCGCTCCATCACGCTCCGGTGCCAGTCGGGGTCGGAGACACCGTCGACGAGCAGATGCCCGCCGTTGGCGCAGATCGCGTACTCCGGGGCCGGACCGGGCAGGTTGATGCGCTGGTACTGCTTGCGGGTGCGGGTCGTGGTGGGCACGAAGTGGGCGAGGTCGCCGAGTTCGGTGAGCAGCCCGGCGGCCGTCTCCGTCATGTAGGACAGCGGCTTGCTCTCGTGCACCTCGACGCAGAGCAGCCGGGGCGCCCGCGCGTCCGGCATGGTCAGCGCGAGCGCGGCCGAGGAGTAGATGAGCGTGCGGTCGAGGTCGCTGGCGACGAGCACCTTGGGCGCGGACATCAGAGGGTCACCGCCTTGCCGTCGGCACCGGTCGCGCCGCGCGTGTACTTCGGGTGGATCAACCCCACGCAGGTGTACGGGAGTTCCTCGACCTCCTCGAGGGGCACCCCGCGCTGTTCGGCGAGCAGCCGAACGTGGTCGAGGTCGGCGCCCGCTCCGGCGCGCGCGAGGATCTTCCAGGGGACCCGGCGCAGCAGCACCCGGGTGGTCTCGCCGACGCCCGGCTTGACGAGGTTGACGTCGTGTATCCCGTACTCCTCGCTGATCCGCTCGACCGCCGCCCAGCCCTCCCAGGTGGGGTCGCGGTCGGCGGCGAGCAGTTCCTTCGCCCGGTCGCGGGCCGATTCGGCGACATCGGGGAAGTGGGCGGCGACGACGTCCAGGAACTCGACGGAGACGTCGGAACCGGCGAGCTCGCGGTAGAACTTCGCGCCGTGGAAGTCGTGTTCACCGACCAGGTCGGAGCGCAGCACGGTGCGCGAAATCAGCCCGGAGACGGTGGAGTTGAGGCAGGCGGAGGGGATCAGGAAGTCCTCGCGGGTGCCGTACGTCCGCACGCACGAGCCCGGGTCGGCGAGCACCGCGATCTCCGGATCGAAGCCGGTGACGCCCTCGGCTTCCTCGAACTCCTCGATGGCGTCGGCGAGTTCGCGGGTGATGGCGCCCTTGCCGGTCCAGCCGTCGACGAAGACGACGTCGGCCGGGTCGTGGTGGGCGGCGAGCCAGCGCAGCGCGTTGGCGTCGATGCCGCGGCCGCGGACGATGGAGACGGCGTAGTGCGGCAGTTCGATGCCGTGCTGGTGCTCGGCCCAGCGCCGCATCAGGACGCCGACGGGGGTGCCGGCCCGGGCCAGGGACACCAGGACGGGGCGGGGAGACCGTTCGGCGAGCACCAGTTCGGTGACGGCGCCGACGGCCTCGGCGATCCGGGCGGCCGAGGTGGCGAGGGCCGCGCGGAAGAGCTCCTGGTACTGGGGGCTCGGCTGGTACTCGACCGGCAGCGACTCCGCGTAGTGGGCGCCGCCGCTCTGGATCGCCTCCTCGCGCTCCTCGGTCGGCGCCTCCAGCGTCACGTCCGACAGGTCCTGCAGCAGCCAGCCGACCTCGTCGGGGGCGTACGAGGAGAAGGCGGGGCCGCGGAGGGGCTCGGGCAGCATGGAGGGCCTTTCGGTGGACGGCCGTGCGGGGACGTACGACGGGACGACGGCGAGCAGGACACGCGGGGTGTGCGCCGCCAGCTGGGCCAACAGGCCGTCGGGCGCGTGCAGTTCGGGGGTGTCGGCGGCGGAGTCGACGACCGCCACGACGGCGTCGAAACCGGCACCCGCGACGTTGTAGGCGTAGCGCTCGCCGGGGCCGTCGTCCGGGTCGTCATGGGCCGGGAAGACGACGCGGCTGCGGATCGCGTAGCCGGGGTCGTCGAGGGCCAGCACCGGGGACCGGGTCGTGGTGGAGAAGCGCACCTCGGCGGACACCACCTGCTCCAGCTCGCGGGCCAGCCGGAGCGGCGCGTACATCAGTTCCTCGAAGCCGAGCACCAGCACGCGGCGCGCCCCCTCGGGCAGGGCGTCGGCGAGCCGTGCGGCCATGGCGGGCAGGGCACCGTCCAGGCGTATTCGGTGTCCGGGCGTGAACCCGTGCCGTCCGCCGTCGGGGAGGCCACGGGGCCAGCCGAGCTCGACACGGACGGCCCGGCCCGCGCCCTCGGGGGCGGGTGCCCCGGGCGCCGCCGGTTCGTGCCGGGCGACGAGCTCCATCCCCTTGGCCAGGACGTCCTCGGGGAGGCGCACGGTGCCCGACGCGGCCGAGACCAGGTCGACGCGGGCGCCGATCTCCCCGGCGAACTTCTCGAAGCGCACCAGGTCGGGCTCCGACCGCATGTCGACCAGCGCGACGACGACGTACCGCTCACGCGGGTAGCGCTCGTGCAGGTCGCGGATGGTGTTGAGGACGGTGTTGCCGGTGGAGAACTCGTCGTCGACGAGGATCAGCGGGCCGGGGCCCGCGAGCAGGTCCGGGTCCTCGGGGAGAAGGAGGTGCGAGGTGGCGTGCGAGTGGGACTCCTCGAAGCCGCCCGCCCGCCGGACGCCGCGGACCGGGCGGCGGGTGGAGTGGAGGTAGGGCGCGACGCCCACCCCGTCGGCGACCGAGTGACCGAGCCCGGTGGCGGTCTCGGCGTACCCGAGGACCACGGCGGCGCGGGCGTCGTCGGTGCCCAGCAGCGCGCGCACCCGCCGGCCGAGCGCGAACCCGTATCCGTGGACGACGGAGGGCGACTGCGGCACGTGCTTGCCCAGGACGTTCGAGACGAGCAGGTGGGCGCGCTTGGGGTTGCGCCGCAGCGCGAGCCCCAGGAGGTCGCTCAGCCCCTCGTCGCCGACGAGTTCGACACCGAGCCGCTCGGCGACCCAGGTCCCCGTCCACACCGCGTCGTCCGCGGCGTCCGGGGCGTTCCTGTCGTCGGGGTGGTTCGGGTCGTGCGCTGGGGTGTTCATCGGTTCCTTGCTGTCGGGGTTGCGCGTCGTCGGCCGGTCCGGCTCACGCCGGGAGTCCGGCGGTGAGCAGCTCGACGAAGCCGATGTCCTCGTGGGCGACCCCGAAGATCTCGGCGCGCAGCAGAGTGCGCTCGGCCCAGGCGCGATGCGGCTTCACCTCGTTCATTTTGTTCGTGTACGCCGACCTCAGTACACCCCCGCCGCCGCGCTCCGGCCTGAGGATGTCCTGGGCGTCACTGAACTCCTCATGGCTGACCACGGACAGTGCGTGCACGGGCAGCACGTGGGAGGGGTGGATGCAGGTCTTGCCCATCAGGCCGTTGGCCTGGTCGAGGGTGATCTCGCGCAGCAGCCCGTCCATGGCGTGCTCGATCAGCGTGGCGCGCAGTTCCTCCGCCTGTCCCTCCAGGAAGGGGCTGCGGCGCAGCTGCGGCTTGAACATGCGTTCCTGGACGCGGAAGTACTCCCACACCGGCCCGGTGACCGTGAAGCCGGTGCCGTCGGCCCGCCCCAGAATGTTGACCACGTCGGCGATCACGGAGGCGACCACCTGGACGTCGTACGCCGTCATGTCGGGGGCCCGGCGCAGCGCGTACGAGGAGCAGAAGTCCGTCACGCCGAGGCGCAGCGCGAGCACCCGGTCGCGGTACTTGTCGACGGCGCGGGAGATGCCCTCCAGGGTCTCCACGCGCGATTCCCGGTAGAGCAGCTCGGGCGACTCCAGGACGGGCATGGCGAAGAGCCGTCGGCCGCTCGCCGCCTCGGCGGAGGAGAGGGCCTCCAGGAAGGGCATGCCGCGTTCCTCGGTGAACTTCGGCATCACGAATCCGGACAGCAGCCGGACGGCGGGGCCGAGGCGCTGCACGAGGTCGGGGATCTGCTCGGGGTGGCGGACCCGCACGAACAGCAGCGGCGGCTCACCGGCGTCCGGGCGTGCCGCGAGGTCGGTGAACTGGCGGACCAGGTTCTCCTCGGCGCCCACGACCTCGGAGTCGTCGATCGAGTCCTCCAGGCACAGCACCATGGAGACCACGCCCCGCGCGGTCTGCTTGACGATGTCGTCGGCGAGCTGCGGCCGGGTCGCCGGGCTGTACAGCGTCGCCCCGAGGGCCGCGGCGAGCACTCTGGCCGGGGAGTCGGGCGTGAAGACGCCCGGTTCCCGGTGAAAGAGGCGCTGCCGCTGTTCCGGGGTGATGTGACCGAAATGACGCATGAAACTCCCCCGTGGCGGCTAGGGCGGCCAGATGTGATGTGGCCGGTAATAGTACGTATGGATCCATGTCACAGGTTCCCACCAGGCATGAAGTTCAGGTAACTCCACCGTGTCCAACACCCGCCGGTTCCGGGACGACCCCGCATTGTCGTGACCAGGACCGACAGGGCAGGATGACCGCATGACGCACGCGATGCTGAAAGGGTCGAACGTCCCGCTGGACGCTACAGCGGTGCGCGCCGTCCTGCGCTGGGCGCCCGGGCAGGGTGTCCCCGATGTCGATGCCTCGGCGCTGCTCCTCGGCCCCGGCGGTCGTGTGCGATCCGACGAGGACTTCGTCTTCTACAACCAGCCCCGCCATCCGTCCGGCAAGGTGTGGCGACTCGGCAAGAAGCGGGTCACCGAGGGCCTCACCGACACGATCCAGACAGATCTGACGGGTGTCGAGTCCAGTGTCGGACGCATTCTCGTGGTCGCTTCGGCGGATGACGTCACCTTCGATCACGTACGCGATCTGCGCATTCTGCTGTACGACGCCACCGTCACGGACGGTGAACCGCTGGCGTACTTCGACATCAAGCCGGAGACCGGTGCGGAGACCGCGTTGATCTGCGGCGAGCTGTACCGGCGCGGTGACGGCTGGAAGTTCCGGGCGCTCGGCGAGGGCTACTCCAACGGTCTGGTGGGGCTCGCGACCGACTTCGGAATCTCGGTGGACGAGTCCGAGGCCGCCGCGGCGGGATCCGCACCGGAGGCCACGACCTGGGCCGCGCCCGCCACGGCTCCCGAGACGTCGGTGCCGCTGCCGCCGGAGCAGTCCGCCCCGGTCACACAGCAGCCCGCCCCGGTCCCCCAGCAGCCCGCGTACGGCTATCCGCAGCCGGCCGCCGCCGCGGTGACCGAGCCGGCGTACGGCTACCCCCAGCCGGCCCAGCAGGGCGGCCAGTCCGCCTACGGCTACCCGCAGCCCCAGACGGCACCGGCCACGCAGCCGGCGTACGGCTTCCCGCAGGCGGTGGGCGCGGGGCCGGACCCGGACTTCAGGCTGCCGCCGCAGGGGCCGCAGTTCCTCGGCCGCTGAGCGCGATCGCCGGCCGTCCGGCGGGCGTGAGCGCCGTCCTCC
The DNA here is from genome assembly GCF_042737005.1 of Streptomyces sp. NPDC060027. NCBI lineage: Bacteria > Bacillati > Actinomycetota > Actinomycetes > Kitasatosporales > Streptomycetaceae > Streptomyces > Streptomyces sp. NPDC060027. Next base: position 7,785 of record NZ_JBHWVI010000164.1, on the reverse strand, counting down.
GGCCGATGGGCGCGAGAACCGGCTAACGGTCGACCTTCGACTTGTACCCGCGTCCCCACTGGAGCCCCCAGCCGTAGAGGCGGTCGAGTTCGGCCTGGAAGCCGTACACGAACTTCACCTCGCGGCGTACGGTCACCACGCCCTTGTTGAACTCGATCATGACGACGGCGCAGGAGCGGGCCTGCGGATGGCGTTCGTCGAGGCCGATCTCGATGCGCGGGCCGTTGCTCGGATACAGCGTGATGATCGCGTGCGTACGGTCGAAGGCCGGGGTCTGGTCGTAGATGTAGACGAAGACCAGCAGCCGTCTGATGTCGTCGCGGTGGTCGAGGTTGACGAAGGCCGTCTCGCCCGAGCCCGAGCCGAAGCGGTCGTCGCCGCTGAGCTTGACGAACGGCGGGGCGTTGAGTTCACCGAAGAAGCTGCCGAGCGGCTGGACGACGCCCTTGGTGCCGTCCGTCAGCTCGTACATGACGCCGAGGTCGAGGTCGACGTTGACCATGCTCTGGGTGTGCGCCTGGACCACTTCCGGTTTGAAGGTGCGGAAGGGGTGGCGCAGCAGGCTCCCGCGCTGCGGCCCGCTGATGTCGGAGGTACGCATCCGCCAGGACAGGTTGATGCGGAGGTTGCCGGTGGCCGCGCCCTGTTTGGTGAGCGAGACCGTGTGGTTGCGCTTGGTCAGTTCGATGGAGTTGGAAGCCGCGCTGCCGGAGTCGAAGTCCGCCGAGCGCCCGCGCCACAGGTCCTGCCAGATGCCCATTCCGCCCCCCACGTTCTTCGATGTGCGGCGGGGCGGCCGCCGAGGACTTGTCCTCCACGACCGCCCCGCTCAGAGCGTTCCTCAACCAGAGGGGTGTCACACCCCGGACGAGACCTCAGCCTTCTCGTCCGAGGTCGGGGCTTTTCCCTCGGCCTCCGCGAGCGCCTTGTTGCGGCGTACCGAGGACCAGAAGGACCAGGCGATCAGGATGACGCCGACGAGGCCGGTGATGACCTCGTGAATCTCGTACTGGATGGTGACGAGGAGGATCACGGCGAGGGCGCCGATCGCGTAGTGCGCGCCGTGCTCCAGGTAGACGTAGTCGTCGAGGGTGCCCTGGCGGACCAGGTAGACCGTGAGCGACCGGACGTACATGGCGCCGATGCCGAGGCCGAGCGCCATCAGCACGATGTCGTTGGTGATGGCGAAGGCGCCGATGACGCCGTCGAAGGAGAAGGAGGCGTCCAGCACTTCCAGGTACAGGAACATGAAGAACGCGGCCTGGCCGGCGAGGACGACGGCCGGCTTCTTCTTGCCGGTCCGCTCGGCCTCCTCCTCCGCCTCGTGTTCGCGCTCCTCCTCCTCTTCGAGCTTGTCCTCGAAGTAGCCGGAGAGGCCACCGACGATCATGTACGTGATCAGGCCGGCGACGCCGGAGATCAGCACCGTCTGCGCCTTGTCGACGTGTCCGCCGCCGTGCTGATGGGCGTGGACCGCGAAGGTCATGGAGGTGATCAGCAGGACGATCAGGGCGATGCAGACCGACAGCATGTCGACCTTGCCGAGCTTGGCCAGCGGCCGCTCGATCCAGCGCAGCCACTGAATGTCCCGGTCCTCGAAGATGAAGTCGAGGAAGATCATCAACAGGAACATGCCACCGAAGGCGGCGATCGACGGGTGGGCGTCGGTCACCAGCTGCTGGTACTGGTCCTTGTCGTTGAGAGCGAGATCGACCGCGTCGATCGGGCCGATCTTGGCGCTCATGGCGACGATCACGACGGGGAAGATCAGGCGCATGCCGAAGACGGCGATCAGCACACCGATGGTGAGGAAGATCTTCTGCCAGAAGGCATTCATCTTCTTCAGGATTCCGGCGTTGACCACCGCGTTGTCGAAGGACAGCGAGATCTCCAGGACGGCCAGGATCGCCACGATGCCGAAGGCGGTCCACCCCCCGTAGAAGGCCGCTGCGACCAGACCGAGCGCGGTAATCGCGAACGACCAGCCGAAGGTTTTCAGAAGCACTGGCTACCCAATCATCGTGTGGTGGGGGCACCCCCAAGCGCTAGCTTGGGGGAGGGTCGCCCCCGCGCCGTACTCGGCTTTACCTACTGTTGACCACGAAGTCTAAGGGTCCGCCTTCGACCGGTGCAGGTGGGCCTAGGAAACATTCACCCCGAAGTCGAGCGCGATGCCCCGCAGCCCCGACGCGTACCCCTGACCGACCGCGCGGAACTTCCACTCGGCGTTGTAGCGGTAGACCTCGCCGAAGATCATCGCCGTCTCGGTGGAGGCGTCCTCGGAGAGGTCGTAGCGGGCGAGCTCCTGGCCGTCGGCCTGGTTCACGACACGGATGAAGGCGTTGCTGACCTGGCCGAAGGTCTGGCCGCGATTGTCCGCGTCATGGATGGAGACCGGGAAGACGATCTTGTCGACGTTGGCCGGGACCTTGGAGAGGTCGATCAGGATCGACTCGTCGTCGCCCTCGCCCTCACCCGTGAGGTTGTCACCGGTGTGCTCCACCGAGCCGTCGGGGCTCTTGAGCTGGTTGTAGAAGATGAACCACTCGTCCCCGAGCACACGGCCGCCGTTGCACAGCAGGGCGCTGGCGTCGAGGTCGAAGTCGGCTCCGGTCGTGGAACGTGCGTCCCAGCCGAGCCCGATCATCACCTGTGTGAGGTTCGGTGCGGCCTTCGAGAGGGAGACATTGCCCCCCTTGGCGAGCGTGACGCCCATGATGCTGGTCCTCCCCGAGGTCGATCTTCACTTGGTACGGCTGATCCGGTGCCGCACCGGAAAGGTGCGGCACCGGACCGAAGTGTCCGAGGCCCTGGGGCTCAGACGTTGACGCCGAAGTCCTGCGCGATACCGCGCAGGCCGGAGGCGTAGCCCTGGCCGATGGCGCGGAACTTCCATTCGGCGCCGTTGCGGTAGAGCTCGCCGAAGACCATCGCGGTCTCCGTCGAGGCGTCCTCGGACAGGTCGTAACGCGCGATCTCCGCCTCGCCGGCCTGGTTCACCACGCGGATGTACGCGTTGCGGACCTGGCCGAAGGACTGCTGGCGGCTCTCGGCCTCGTAGATGGAGACCGGGAACACGATCTTCGTGACGTCGGCGGGGACGGCGGCGAGGTTGACCTTGATCTGCTCGTCGTCGCCCTCGCCCTCACCGGTGATGTTGTCGCCGGTGTGCTCCACCGAGCCGTCCGGGCTCTTCAGGTTGTTGAAGAACACGAAGTTCTGGTCGGAGCTGACCTTGCCGTCCGCGTTCGTGAGGATGGCACTGGCATCGAGGTCGAAGTCCACGCCGGTCGTGGTCCGGGCGTCCCATCCCAGACCGACGATGACCGCGGTCAGTCCCGGGGCCTCCTTCGACAGCGATACGTTGCCGCCCTTGCTGAGGCTGACTCCCACGAGTCCTCCCAATGGTGTTCAGGGGCGGGGAGCCCCGTAGGTGCGTTGGTATCGGATCAACGGTTCGATCCTAGTGAGGGGTTCCCGTGCCTTGCAGGGCTTGGAACCGACCAATCACAGGGTGTCGAGCGCCTTGACGTACTCGTTCAGGTCACGCGCGTCCGGCAGGGCGTTGACGACGGTCCAGCGGACGACACCCTCCTTGTCGATGATGAACGTGCCGCGCACGGCGCAGCCCTTGTCCTCGTCGAAGACGCCGTACGCGCGCGAAATGTTGCCGTGCGGCCAGAAATCGGAGAGAAGCGGGTACTCCAGGCCCTCCTGCTCGGCGAAGACGCGCAGGGTGTGGATGGAGTCGTTGGACACCGCCAGCAGCTGGGTGTCGCGGTCGGTGAACTGCGGCAGGTTGTCGCGCAGGGAGCACAGCTCGCCCGTGCACACGCCCGTGAAGGCGAACGGGTAGAAGAGCAGCACCACGTTCTTGTCGCCACGGAAGTCGGACAGTTTCACGGTGGCGCCGTGGTTGTCCTTCAGCTCGAAGTCCGGGGCCTTGGTGCCGACCTCGATGGCCATAGTCACTCGCTTCCCTTCCAAAGGTCTGTTCGGGTGACGACCAGCGTACGCAGTGATCGACACCGGGCCCCCGGCGCGGCCCCGGCGGGCCGGTTCGGGCGTATGCGTGAGGCCCCCGCCGAGGTGGCTCGGCGGGGGCCTCACGGATGCTCTGCTTGCAGACGGGGCTGCAGCTCAGCGCTTCGACTTGGGGGTGGCCAGGCGGGTACCCGACCATTCCTTGCCGACGGAGATGCTCTTCGTCTGGGAGAGGCCGGCTGTCTGTGCGGCATCGCTGATGTCGCTGGGCTCGACGTAACCGTCCCTGCCGGTCTTCGGGGTCAGCAGCCAGATCATGCCGCCGTCCTCAAGGAGACCGATGACGTCCACCAGTGCGTCCGTGAGATCGCCGTCCTCGTCCCGGAACCACAACAGCACCACGTCAGCGACGTCGTCGTAGTCCTCGTCGACCAGATCCTGGCCGATCAGCGATTCGATGCCTTCACGGAGCTCGTGGTCAACGTCGTCGTCGAAGCCGATCTCCTGGACCACCTGTCCGGGCTCGAACCCCAGCCTGGCGGCCGGGTTGGTCCGCTCCTCCGCGTGGTCCGCGGTCGCGCTCACGGCTTGCCTCCTGATCATGTTTCGGAATTAGGGTCTCCCTCTGCTCGTCCAGAGTCAGGGGGAGTCTCAGCCACGCGCGTACGCGAAGCGTTGGCCGTAGTCCACACGGGCGGAGCGGATCGCGCAAGTACCCGGCCGTCGAGACCGCCGAAACGGTGACGATCCTGGCAGTGCCGACGCAACTCCCGGCGGGCCATCATGACGCCACGTGACGGGCACCACACCCTTCTGCCCCATTTATGGGCTTCGGAACCCTTGGACCGTACGAGAGCCGAACGGCTTTGCGGAACGCGTCACGTACTGAGCGTATCGTTGCGTTTTGGTCGGGCCCGTCCCAACGGTCTGTACGAACGTCTCGGTTACCCCTTAGTAGAGATGACGTACGCGTTCCCGAGGTACACGATGGGGAACGGTGCAGATACAGGGAAAACCCACCGTAGACAGCCCTCTGACAGCGAAGGAACAGCGTGGCTTCCGGATCCGATCGCAACCCGATCATCATTGGCGGCCTTCCCAGCCAGGTCCCGGACTTCGACCCTGAGGAGACTCAGGAGTGGCTCGACTCCCTCGACGCCGCCGTCGACCAGCGCGGCCGTGAGCGGGCCCGCTACCTGATGCTGCGGCTGATCGAGCGGGCGCGCGAGAAGCGCGTGGCCGTGCCCGAGATGCGCAGCACGGACTACGTCAACACGATCGCGACCAGGGACGAGCCGTTCTTCCCTGGCAACGAGGAGATCGAGCGCAAGATCCTCAACGCGACCCGCTGGAACGCGGCCGTGATGGTCTCCAGGGCGCAGCGCCCCGGCATCGGCGTCGGCGGCCACATCGCGACCTTCGCCTCCTCCGCCTCGCTCTACGACGTCGGCTTCAACCACTTCTTCCGCGGCAAGGACGAGGGCGACGGCGGCGACCAGATCTTCTTCCAGGGGCACGCCTCGCCGGGCATCTACGCCCGCGCGTTCCTCCTCGACCGGCTCTCCGAGCAGCAGCTCGACGCGTTCCGGCAGGAGAAGTCGAAGGCTCCCTACGGCCTGTCCTCGTACCCGCACCCCCGGCTGATGCCGGATTTCTGGGAGTTCCCGACGGTGTCGATGGGCCTCGGCCCGCTCGGCGCGATCTTCCAGGCGCGCATGAACCGCTACATGGAGGCGCGCGACATCGCGGACACCTCCAAGTCCCACGTCTGGGCGTTCCTCGGTGACGGCGAGATGGACGAACCGGAATCGCTCGGCCAGCTGTCGATCGCCGCGCGCGAGGGCCTGGACAACCTGACCTTCGTCGTGAACTGCAACCTCCAGCGCCTCGACGGCCCGGTGCGCGGCAACGGCAAGATCATCCAGGAGCTGGAGTCGCAGTTCCGGGGCGCCGGCTGGAACGTCATCAAGCTGGTCTGGGACCGCACCTGGGACCCGCTGCTCGCACAGGACCGCGACGGCGTCCTGGTCAACCGCCTGAACACCACGCCGGACGGCCAGTTCCAGACGTACGCCACGGAGACGGGCGCGTACATCCGCCAGCACTTCTTCGGCGACGACCACCGGCTGCGCGCGATGGTCGAGGGCATGACCGACGACCAGATCCTGCACCTCGGGCGTGGCGGCCACGACCACAAGAAGATCTACGCGGCGTTCTCGGCGGCCAAGGCGCACGCGGGCCAGCCGACGGTGATCCTGGCGCAGACGGTCAAGGGCTGGACGCTCGGCCCGAACTTCGAGGGCCGCAACGCCACGCACCAGATGAAGAAGCTGACGGTCGCCGACCTCAAGGGTTTCCGCGACCGGCTGCACCTTCCGATCACCGACAAGGAGCTGGAGGACGGCGCGCCGCCGTACTACCACCCGGGCCGGAACTCGGAGGAGATCCAGTACATGCACGACCGCCGCAAGGGGCTCGGCGGGTACGTCCCGACGCGCGTCGTGCGGTCGAAGCCGCTGGCCCTGCCCGAGGAGAAGACGTACGCGAGTGTGAAGAAGGGCTCGGGTCAGCAGTCCATCGCCACGACCATGGCCTTTGTGCGACTGCTCAAGGACCTCATGCGGGACAAGGAGATCGGCAAGCGGTTCGTGCTGATCGCGCCCGACGAGTACCGCACCTTCGGCATGGACTCGTTCTTCCCGAGTGCGAAGATCTACAACCCGCTCGGCCAGCAGTACGAGTCGGTGGACCGCGAACTGCTCCTCGCCTACAAGGAGTCGCCGACCGGCCAGATGCTGCACGACGGCATCTCGGAGGCGGGCTGCACGGCCTCGCTGATCGCGGCGGGATCGGCGTACGCCACCCATGGCGAGCCGCTCATCCCGGTCTACGTCTTCTACTCGATGTTCGGTTTCCAGCGAACGGGTGACCAGTTCTGGCAGATGGCCGACCAGCTGGCGCGCGGTTTCGTGCTGGGCGCGACCGCCGGACGTACCACGCTGACCGGTGAGGGCCTCCAGCACGCGGACGGCCACTCGCAGCTGCTCGCCTCGACCAACCCGGGCTGTGTCGCCTACGACCCGGCGTTCGGCTTCGAGATCGCGCACATCGTCCAGGACGGTCTGCGCCGCATGTACGGCTCGTCCGAGGAGCACCCGCACGGCGAGGACGTCTTCTACTACCTCACCGTCTACAACGAGCCGCTCCAGCACCCGGCCGAGCCGGAGAACGTGGACGCCGAGGGCATCCTGAAGGGCCTGTACCGCTTCAGCGAGGGCACCTCGGGCACGATCCCCGCGCAGATCATGGCCTCCGGTGTCGCCGTCCCCTGGGCCATCGAGGCGCAGCGGATCCTCTCCGAGGAGTGGAACGTCAGGGCGGACGTCTGGTCGGCGACGTCCTGGAACGAGCTGCGACGCGAGGCCGTGGACGTGGAGCGGCACAATCTGCTGCACCCCGAGGAGGAGCAGCGCGTCCCGTACGTGACCCAGAAGCTCTCCGCCGCCCAGGGTCCGTTCGTGGCGGTCTCCGACTGGATGCGATCGGTTCCCGACCAGATCTCCCGGTGGGTGCCCGGCACCTACCAGTCGCTCGGCGCGGACGGCTTCGGCTTCGCGGACACGCGGGGCGCGGCCAGGCGTTTCTTCCACATCGACGCGGAGTCGATCGTGGTCGCCGTGCTGACCGAGCTGGCCCGTGAGGGCAAGGTGGACCGGTCGGTGCTGAAGCAGGCGGTCGACCGCTATCAGCTGCTCGACGTGACGGCGGCCGACCCGGGCGCGGCGGGCGGCGTCGCGTAGC
>NZ_JBHWVI010000163.1:0-19583 GCF_042737005.1 Streptomyces sp. NPDC060027 | reverse complement strand
TCGCCGGGCAGCGGCGATGCCGGCGCCGCCGGGCCCGCCGACGGCGCGCTCGGCGCCGCGGGTGCCCCGACCGGGGCCGCCTGCCCGCCCGCGTACTGCTGGGCCTGCTGGCCTCGGGTGTCGGTCACAGTTCCCCCCTGGGATCCATGAGAATCATGGGAGTCAGTCGCATCCATGGCGGTGCCACGGCCGCCGTCCGTTTCCGTACCGGTCGATCCGGCGCCCGTGGCTCCGCTCACGATGACTCACTCCTCGCGCTACTCGGCCGAGGACGGCTCGCCCTCTTCCGTACCGACGGCCTCGATGCCTTCGGCGTTCTCGTCCACGGCGTCCACGCCGTCGACTTCCTCCGCCTCACGACCGGCCTCGGCATTACGAGCGATACCGACCACGGCATCGCGCTTGCCCAGGTTGATCAGTTGGACGCCCATGGTGTCACGGCCCGTCTCCCTGACCTCGTTGACTCGCGTACGAATCACACCACCGGACAGTGTGATGGCGAGGATCTCATCGGTCTCCTCGACCACCAGCGCGCCGACGAGAGAACCGCGGTCCTCGACGATCTTGGCGGCCTTGATACCGAGGCCGCCGCGACCCTGGACGCGGTACTCGTCGACGGCGGTCCGCTTCGCGTACCCACCGTCTGTGGCAGTGAACACGAACGTACCGGGTCGAACAACATTCATCGAGAGCAGCTCATCGCTCCCGCGGAAGCTCATGCCCTTGACGCCCGAGGTCGCACGGCCCATCGGTCGCAAAGCGTCATCGGTCGCGGTGAACCTGATCGACTGCGCCTTCTTGCTGATCAGGAGCAGATCATCCTCGGCCGATACGAGTTCGGCTCCGATCAGTTCGTCGTCGGATCCGTCCTCCGTCTCACGAAGATTGATCGCGATGACGCCGCCCGCGCGGGGCGAATCGTAATCCTTGAGCGGCGTCTTCTTGACCAGTCCGCCCTTGGTGGCCAGCACCAGGTAGGGCGCCGCCTCGTAGTCGCGGATCGCGAGGATCTCGGCGATCGCCTCGTCCGGCTGGAAGGCCAGCAGGTTGGCGACGTGCTGGCCGCGCGCGTCACGGCCGGCGTCCGGGAGCTCGTAGGCCTTGGCGCGGTAGACCCGGCCCTTGTTCGTGAAGAACAGCAGCCAGTGGTGCGTCGTCGACACGAAGAAGTGGTCGACGATGTCGTCCTGCTTCAGCTTCGCGCCGCGGACGCCCTTGCCGCCGCGCTTCTGCGAGCGGTAGTCCTCGGTCTTCGTCCGCTTGATGTAGCCACCGCGCGTGATGGTGACGACGATGTCCTCTTCGGCGATCAGGTCCTCGATGGACATGTCGCCGTCGAACGGCACCAGCTTGGAGCGGCGGTCGTCGCCGAACTTCTCGACGATCGCGGCGAGCTCCTCGCTGATGATGCCGCGCTGACGCACGGGCGAGGCGAGGATCTCGTTGTACTCGCGGATCTTGGCCTGGAGCTCGTCGTGCTCCGAGATGATCTTCTGGCGCTCCAGGGCGGCGAGCCGACGGAGCTGCATCTCGAGGATCGCGTTCGCCTGGATCTCGTCGATCTCCAGGAGGCCCATCAGGCCCTCACGCGCGATCTCCACGGTGTCGCTGCGCCGGATGAGCGCGATGACCTCGTCGATGGCGTCCAGGGCCTTCAGGAGGCCACGCAGGATGTGCGCGCGCTCCTCGGCCTTGCGCAGCCTGAACTTCGTCCGGCGGACGATGACCTCGATCTGGTGCGTCACCCAGTGGCGGATGAACGCGTCCAGGGAGAGGGTGCGCGGCACACCGTCGACGAGCGCCAGCATGTTCGCGCCGAAGTTCGTCTGCAGGTCGGTGTGCTTGTAGAGGTTGTTCAGGACGACCTTGGCGACCGCGTCCCTCTTGAGCACGATCACGAGGCGCTGGCCGGTACGGGAGCTGGTCTCGTCCCGGACGTCCGCGATGCCGCCGATCTTGCCGTCCTTGACCAGGTCGGCGATCTTCTGCGCGAGGTTGTCGGGGTTGGTCTGGTAGGGGAGTTCGGTGACCACCAGGCACTGGCGGTTCTGGATCTCCTCGACATCGACGACCGCGCGCATCGTGATGGAGCCACGGCCCGTGCGGTACGCCTCCTCGATGCCCTTGCGGCCCACGACCAGGGCGCCGCTCGGGAAGTCGGGGCCCTTGATGCGCTCGATCAGGGCGTCCAGGAGCTCCTCGTGGGAGGCCTCGGGGTTCTCCAGGTACCACTGGGCGCCGGCCGCGACCTCGCGCAGGTTGTGCGGCGGGATGTTGGTGGCCATACCGACCGCGATACCCGCCGAGCCGTTGATCAGCAGGTTCGGGAAGCGGGCCGGCAGAACCGTCGGCTCCTGGTTGCGGCCGTCGTAGTTGTCCGTGAAATCGACGGTCTCCTCGTCGATGTCGCGGACCATCTCCATGGACAGCGGCTTCAGCTTGCACTCGGTGTACCGCATGGCGGCGGCCGGGTCGTTGCCGGGAGAGCCGAAGTTGCCGTTGGAGTCCACCAGCGGCATCCGCATCGACCACGGCTGCGCGAGACGGACCAGCGCGTCGTAGATCGAGGAGTCGCCGTGCGGGTGGTAGGTGCCCATGACGTCGCCGACGACGCGGGCGCACTTGTAGAAGCCCTTCTCGGGCCGGTAGCCGCCGTCGTACATCGCGTACAGGACGCGGCGGTGGACGGGCTTGAGACCGTCCCGCACGTCGGGCAGCGCGCGCGACACGATGACGGACATCGCGTAGTCGAGGTACGAGCGCTGCATCTCGGTCTCGAGCCCGACGGGCTCGATGCGCATGGCGATCTCGCCCGCTTCGGGATTGCTCGGTGTGTTCTCGTCGGTCATTGCTGGTGAAGATCCTTTCTGACGCGGTCAGCTGAGACCGACTCAGATGTCGAGGAAGCGGACGTCCTTGGCGTTGCGCTGGATGAACGCGCGGCGGGCCTCGACGTCCTCGCCCATGAGGACGGAGAAGAGGTCGTCGGCCTGGGCGGCGTCGTCGAGGGTGACCTGACCGAGGACGCGGTGCTCCTGGTCCATGGTCGTGATGCGCAGCTCCTCGGCGTTCATCTCACCGAGACCCTTGAAGCGCTGGATCGAGTCCTCGCGCACGCGCTTGCCCGCCTGACGGCCGAGCTCGATCAGCGCGTCGCGCTCGCGGTCCGAGTACGCGTACTCGAAGTCGTCCCGGCCCCACTTGATCTTGTACAGCGGCGGGCGGGACAGGAAGACGTGCCCCGCCTCGACCAGCGGGCGCATGAAGCGGAACAGGAAGGTCAGCAGCAGGGTGTTGATGTGCTGGCCGTCGACGTCGGCGTCCGCCATCAGGATGATCTTGTGATAGCGGAGCTTCGCGATGTCGAAGTCCTCGTGGACTCCGGTGCCGAAGGCGGAGATCAGTGCCTGGATCTCCTGGTTCTGCAGGATCTTGTCGATCCGCGCCTTCTCGACGTTGAGGATCTTTCCCCGGATCGGGAGGATCGCCTGGTACTGCGGGTTCCGGCCGGACTTGGCCGAGCCGCCTGCGGAGTCACCCTCGACGATGAAGATCTCGCACTTGGTGGGGTCGTTCGACTGGCAGTCGGAGAGCTTGCCCGGCAGGGACGCCGACTCCAGAAGACCCTTGCGGCGGGTGAGGTCACGCGCCTTGCGGGCCGCCACGCGCGCGGTGGCCGCCTGGATGGACTTGCGGATGATGTCCGCGGCCTCGACCGGGTTGCGGTCCAGCCAGTCGTTGAGGTGCTCGTAGACCGCCTTCTGGACGAAGGTCTTGGCCTCCGTGTTGCCCAGCTTGGTCTTGGTCTGGCCCTCGAACTGAGGCTCGCTCAGCTTGACCGAGATGATCGCGGTCAGACCCTCGCGGATGTCGTCACCCGTGAGGTTGTCGTCCTTCTCGCGAAGCAGCTTCTTGTCGCGCGCGTACTTGTTGATGAGCGAGGTCAGCGCCGCACGGAAGCCTTCCTCGTGCGTACCGCCCTCGTGGGTGTGGATGATGTTGGCGAAGGAGTACACACCCTCGCTGTAGCCGCTGTTCCACTGCATCGCGACCTCGAGGGACAGGCTCTTGTCCTTGTCCTCGGCTTCGAGGTCGATGACGGTGGGGTGCACCGCCTCTCCCTTGCGGGAGTTGAGGTACTTCACGAAGTCGACGATGCCGCCCTCGTAGTGGTACGTGACGGTCTTGACCTCGTCCTTCTCGTCAGCACCCGCCTCGTCCGCCCCGGCAACCGCCTTCGCCGAATCGCGCTCATCAGTGAGTTTGATCGTCAAACCCTTGTTGAGGAACGCCATCTCCTGGAAGCGCCGCGAAAGCGTCTCGAAGGAGTACTCCGTGGTCTCGAAGATGTCCGCGTCGGCCCAGAAGGTGACCGACGTTCCGGTCTCGTCCGTGGCCTCGTGCTGGGAGAGAGGGGCCGTCGGGACGCCCAGCTTGTAATCCTGCGTCCAGCGGTGACCGTCGGTCTTGACCTCGACGGAGATCTTGCTCGACAGGGCGTTCACGACGGAGACGCCGACGCCGTGCAGACCGCCGGAGACCGCGTATCCGCCGCCGCCGAACTTGCCGCCCGCGTGCAGCACGGTCAGCACGACCTCGAGGGCCGGCTTGCCCTCGGAGGCGACGATGCCCACCGGGATGCCGCGGCCGTTGTCGACGACGCGCACGCCGCCGTCCGGGAGGATCGTGATCTCGATCGTGTCCGCGTGGCCTGCCAGCGCCTCGTCGACCGAGTTGTCCACCACCTCGTACACGAGGTGGTGGAGTCCACGCTCACCGGTCGAACCGATGTACATGCCGGGTCGCTTGCGGACCGCGTCCAGACCCTCGAGGACGGTGATGGCACTGGCGTCGTACGAGGCTGTGACCTCGCCGTTTGCGCCGACGTCGGTGGACAGGATGTTCTCGTTGGGGTTGCCGGAATCGGCCACGAAGCGCCCTTTCTGGCACAGCACAAGCCAAACTCCCGGCGGGTGGCCGGAGCGGCTGCGGCGTGTTGCGTTGGTAAGCCTTGGTCAGCGTTGCTCGGTGCGTCCCACAAGTGGGGCGGGATTAGCTTCCAGTCTACCGGTAGCGCCGACAGTGATGGGGGTTTGCCGGTACCTGAGTCCGCATGTGCCGCCCTGAACAGGTCTCGCCCGACTCCCCATATGCGGACCCGGGCCCAAAGAGGCTTACAGCGGCACTCAGCGCTTCCGGGTGTCAACCCTTGGCTACTGACGAGTCAGGTCGGTGTTCGCCACCGTGAGCGGTTGCTCGCGGTGGCCGACCGGAGCCCGGCGCAAAGGCTCGTGCCGGACGACCGCAGCGCACTCAGGCCAGGCCGTGATTGGCCCCTGACCAGGGACGATCGACTGATCGCCGCATCAGCGAGCAGGGGCGGCCGGCAGGCCGGGAGGGCCATGGGCGTCCGCGCGGCGGACCCGAGAGAACAGCGAGTCACCCACGAACGGGGGCGGCGCCGGACTCGAGGGCGCTGCGAACAGTCGTCACCTTGCCCGTACGTCGGCCGCGCGCACCGCGATCGTCGGCGGGACGCGGCCCGATGCGGGGGCGAGCGACTGCCCGAACATGTTCACCATCGGCAGGATTCCGCGGCCGGGCGTGGTCACGATCACCGGGTTCGACGGCCCGACGGTCACCGGGCTCGACGGCCGGCACCCGGGTGGGTCCGGCGGCCGGCCCGTCGTCTGCCGGTCATCCGTAGGTGTCGCCGGGGCCCGTGCTGCCCGGAGCGCGCAGGGGCCCGAACCGGCGTGGGGGGCCCGCGGGGCCCTGGACCTTGAGCAGGCGCACCGTGCCGTGACCGAGGTCCTCGTTCAGCCGCGCGACCAGCTGAGGCGCCAGCAGGCGCAGCTGGGTCGCCCAGGCGGTCGAGTCGCACTGAACCGTCAGCACCCGCTCGGCCGGGTCGTCGTCGTAGCGCAGCGGAACGCAGTGCTTGGCCAGGTCGTCCCCGACGATCTGCGGCCAGCGGCCCATCACACCGCCCACCGCGGCCGGGGTCTCCCAGCCGCGTTCGGTGAGCAGCCGGTTGATGGCAGCACCGAGCGCCATGGGGTCACGTCGGTCGGCGCCCGAACCGGAACGCAGACCGCCGCCGCGCCGTGCCTGTTTCTTCTGCTGGGCCGCGTCCCCACGCGCGCGTGCCTGCTCCTTGGCGGCGCGCAGCGCCACGCGCGCGAGGTCGACGCCGGAGGGTTCGGGGGTCTTCTTCAGGGGTGCGGCGCCGGAGGCGCCCTCCGCACCGGGTCCCGATGTGTTCTCCGTCATACCCGCTCCACCGTGCCTTCGGACACGGCGTACCGCGTCCCGCTCAGAACAGCCGGCACGTCGTCGTCCACGGCGGCCGTCACGAGCACCTGCTCGCCGGGCGCGACGAGCTCCGCGAGACGCTCCCGCCTGCGGCTGTCGAGTTCCGCGAAGACATCGTCGAGGACCAGCACCGGCTCGTTGCCCTCGGCCCTGAGCAGGTCGTACGAGGCCAGGCGCAGCGCCAGCGCGTACGACCAGGACTCGCCGTGGGAGGCGTATCCCTTGGCGGGCAGCTGACCGAGTTTGAGGACCAGATCGTCCCGATGGGGTCCTACGAGGGTCACGCCGCGCTCGATCTCGGGCTTACGGGCCTCTTCCAGGGCGGTCATCAGTTGTGCGTAGAGCTCCTCGCGCGCGTGGCCCGTGATGCCGGGCGAGGACGCCTTGTACTCCAGGGCGATGGGCCCGCCGCCGGGTGCCAGCTGCTCGTAGGCCTTGTCGGCCAGCGGCTGGATCGCGGCGACCAGTTCGAGGCGTTGGGCCAGCAGTTCGGCGCCCACGCGCGCGAGGTGCTGGTCCCACACGTCGAGCGTGGACAGGTCCATGGTGCGGCCGCCGTGCCGGCGCGCCAGGGCGGCCGACTTCAGGAGTGTGTTGCGCTGCTTGAGGACCCGGTCGTAGTCGGAGCGGACGCCCGCCATGCGCGGGGAGCGGGCTGTGATCATCTCGTCCAGGAACCGGCGCCGCTCTCCGGGGTCGCCCTTGATCAGGGCGAGGTCCTCGGGCGCGAACAGGACGGTTCGTACGATGCCGAGTACGTCACGGGGCCTGACCTGCGACGACCTGTTGATGCGGGCACGGTTGGCCTTGCCGGGGTTCAGCTCCAGCTCGATGAGCTGTTGGCGGTCTCCCTGGCGGACATTGGCCCGGATGATCGCCCGGTCGGCTCCCATGCGGACGAGCGGCGCGTCGGAGGAGACGCGGTGGCTGCCGAGAGTGGCGAGATAGCCGACGGCCTCGACCAGGTTCGTCTTGCCCTGTCCGTTGGGGCCCACGAACGCGGTGACGCCCGGGTCGAGCGGGACCTCGACCCGGGCGTACGAGCGGTAGTCGGCCAGCGACAGATGCGTGACGTGCATGGTCGTTCGCCGACCTCCCCCAGCGTGGTGTTTCCGGTTCTCCCCGGGGTCCGGGTGGGCCCCGGTCCTCAGGTTTTTCCCCGGCTGTGGACAACCGGGTCACCCCGGGTGTGGAGAACCCAGGGCGTCGATCAGGCCTTCTCGACGGCGTGGCCGCCGAACTGGTTGCGCAGCGCCGCGATCATCTTCATCTGCGGCGAGTCGTCCTGCCGCGAGGCGAAGCGGGCGAAGAGCGACGCGGTGATCGCGGGAAGCGGCACCGCGTGGTCGATGGCGGCCTCCACGGTCCACCGGCCCTCGCCGGAGTCCTGTGCGAAGCCCTTGAGCTTCTCCAGGTGCTCGTCCTCGTCCAGCGCGTTGACGGCGAGGTCGAGCAGCCAGGAGCGGATGACCGTGCCTTCCTGCCAGGAACGGAAGACCTCCCGCACGTCCGTGACGGAGTCGGCCTTCTCGAGCAACTCCCAGCCCTCGGCGTAGGCCTGCATCATGGCGTACTCGATGCCGTTGTGGACCATCTTCGCGAAGTGGCCCGCGCCGACCTTGCCGGCGTGCACCGCTCCGAAGTCGCCCTCGGGCTTGAGCGCGTCGAAGATCGGCTGCACCTGGGCGACGTGCTCGGCGTGGCCGCCGTACATCAGCGCGTAGCCGTTCTCCAGGCCCCAGACACCGCCGGAGACGCCGCAGTCGACGAATCCGATGCCCTTGATGCCCAGCTCGACGGCGTGCTTCTCGTCGTCCGTCCAGCGCGAGTTGCCGCCGTCCACGACGACGTCGCCCGGCTCCAGCAGGGCGGCCAGCTCGTCGACGGTGGACTGGGTCGCGGCGCCCGCGGGGACCATGACCCACACCACGCGCGGGCCCTTGAGCTTGCCCACAAGTTCGTCGAGGCTGTGGACATCGGCGAGGTCCGGGTTGCGGTCGTATCCGATGACGGTGTGACCTGCGCGGCGGATCCGCTCGCGCATGTTGCCGCCCATCTTGCCGAGGCCGACGAGACCGAGCTCCATCAGTTGTTCCTTAGGGGTTGCGACGTGGCGTGAGGGCACTCTCGTACCTGGGTCCGAGCCTAGACCTGGGGGTACCACCCACGCCTTTCGGGCACCGGGGGAACTCACGCACATCTGTGGGCATAGCCGCTCAGACGTATGCCCGCCCACGGTGCAGCCCGCCGGGCCCTGGGGACCGGCGGGCTCCGGAGGTCAGCCCGACAGGCGCACCGGCATGATCAGGTACTTGTAGGCCTCGTCCGCCTCGGCGTCCAGAGCGGGCCTGCCGCTCAGCAGCGCGGGCTTCGTGGACGTCGTGAAGGAGAGCTGGGCCACCGGCGAGTCGATGGCGCTCAGGCCGTCGAGCAGGAACGTCGGGTTGAAGGCGATCGAGACGTCGTCGCCCTCCAACTGGGCGTCGACCCTTTCCACAGCCTGTGCGTCGTCGCTGGAGCCGGCCTCCAGGATCAGCACGCCCTGCTCGAAGCTCAGGCGCACCGGGGTGTTCCGCTCGGCGACCAGGGCCACACGCTTGACGGCCTCCACGAAGGGGGCGGTCTCGATGACGGCGATGGAGTTGAACTCCGTCGGGAACAGCGAGCGGTACTTCGGGAGGTCGCCTTCGAGCAGACGGGTGGTCGTACGCCGACCGGCGCCCTCGAAGCCGATCAGGCCCTCGCCCGCACCGGAGCCGGACAGCGCCAGGATCACGCTGTCGCCGCTCGTGAGGGCCTTGGCGGTGTCCAGGAGCGTCTTGGCGGGCACCAGGGCGACCGCGGACGCCTCGGGGTTCTCGGGCTTCCACAGGAACTCGCGGACCGCGAAGCGGTAGCGGTCGGTGGACGCCAGGGTGACCCTGTCGCCCTCGATCTCGATGCGCACACCGGTGAGCACCGGGAGCGTGTCGTCGCGTCCGGCCGCGATGGCCACCTGGGCGGCGGCCGAGGCGAAGACCTCACCGGGGACGGTGCCGGTCGCCGACGGCATCTGCGGCAGGGCCGGGTACTCCTCCACAGGCAGGGTGTGGAGTGTGAACCGCGAGGAGCCGCAGACCACGGTCGCCCGTACACCGTCTGTGGAAATCTCGACCGGCCGGTTGGGAAGTGCCCGGCAGATGTCCGCGAGGAGGCGGCCGGACACGAGGACCGTGCCCTCCTCGTCGATCTCCGCGTCCACGGAGACCCTCGCCGAGACCTCGTAGTCGAAGCTGGAGAGGCTCAGGGCGCCCTCCTCGGCCTTCAGGAGCAAGCCGGCGAGCACAGGCGCCGGCGGACGGGCCGGGAGGCTGCGTGCCGCCCAGGCCACTGCCTCCGCGAGTACGTCGCGTTCCACCCGGATCTTCACCGTTGCCGCCTCCGTCTGTTGCCGGCGCTGTCGCCCTGCTGGCCTTCGTCGTCTGTCTCGGTGTCGCTAGGTCCTGTGAGGGGAAGGACACCGGGGACCAGTCTGACGCACCGCGCTGACAGTCGGTGCCCCTCGGGGTCAAGTCGTGCCGAGCGGCACCTGAGCCTCCGAGAGCGAGTTGTGCACAGCCCCGTCTTCGAAACGTTTCCCAGACTCTCTCTAGTTGGTCTTAGTAGTAGGGCCTGTGGAAACCGTGGATAACCCCGTTTTCGCAGCTCAGAGGCGTTTTTTTGTCCACCGACCCTGTGGGCGGAGACGGTGGACAACCGGGGTTCTCTGTGGACGGCGAAAAGTTCTGCACACTCCATGCACAGGCTGAGGCCACTTCTCCCCAGCGCCGTCCCCAGCTTTACCCCCGTTCCCCACAGCCCAACCTGGCACCTTGGTGTGACGCCTTTCACTCGACGCGGTGAGAGGGCGCGTTGCGTTGCCGAACAGTGGACAGAGGTGTGGAGAAGCTCGGGATCACTGGGGACAACCGGCTCCGGCCTGTGGGTCACCGGTGGACAACTTCGTGCACACCCTGTGGATCTTTCCTTCGTCCACAGTCTGTGGAGAATCTTCGTCCACGAATCCACAGGCGGTTGACCTGGTCTGATGGTCTTTCAACAGTGCTGCCTGTGGACACGATCTGGACAACTTCCCAGTCCCCAGGATGTGGACGCCAGAAAGTCACCACATCTGTGGAGAGTGGCCGTAACCAAGCCCAGATTCGAACAGCAGGTGTCGGGCCGGTAGCGGTGAAAACGGCGCGGGAGCCCTCGGAACGCGTGCCCGGACCCCTCGGGAAGCGCCTCTGAACCCCTCCAAGGGGGTCCTCGCACCTCTCGGAGGGGTCGGCTGAGTCGTTTTGAGCGCAAGCCCGGACTCATCGGAGAGCTTGGCCGAGCCGGCTCCGAGTGTCGTTCTGGGTCCCTCGATGCGCGTGCGGGACCTCTCTCTGCGCGTGTGTCGGAGCGAGAGCGGGAACGCCGAAGGGCGCCCCGGGACGATGTCCGGGGCGCCCTCGGGCACGTACGGCAGTTGGTGCCTTGGACAGAGCTCGCCGACAGCGCGGTCGGCCAGCACTGGCGTCCAGCGCGGTCGGCGCCGGCTTCCGTCAGCCGTTCTTGATGCGGTTCGTGAGCTCGGTGACCTGGTTGTAGATGGAGCGGCGCTCGGCCATCAGCGCGCGGATCTTGCGGTCGGCGTGCATCACGGTCGTATGGTCGCGGCCGCCGAACTGCGCGCCGATCTTCGGCAGTGACAGATCGGTGAGCTCACGGCACAGGTACATGGCGATCTGCCGTGCCGTCACCAGGACGCGGCTCCGCGAGGACCCGCACAGGTCGTCCACCGTGAGGCCGAAGTAGTCGGCGGTGGCCGCCATGATCGCGGTCGCGGTGATCTCGGGTGCCGAGTCCTCGCCGCCGGGGATCAGGTCCTTGAGCACGATCTCCGTCAGACCGAGGTCCACCGGCTGCCGGTTGAGCGACGCGAACGCCGTCACCCGGATCAGCGCGCCCTCCAGCTCGCGGATGTTGCGCGAGATCCGGGACGCGATGAACTCCAGCACCTCCGGCGGGGCGTTGAGCTGCTCCTGCACCGCCTTCTTACGAAGGATGGCGATACGGGTCTCCAGCTCGGGCGGCTGGACGTCGGTGATCAGACCCCACTCGAAGCGGTTGCGCAGCCGGTCCTCCAGGGTGACCAGCTGCTTGGGCGGCCGGTCGCTGGAGAGCACGATCTGCTTGTTCGCGTTGTGGAGCGTGTTGAAGGTGTGGAAGAACTCCTCCTGCGTCGACTCCTTGTCCGCGAGGAACTGGATGTCGTCGACGAGCAGGATGTCCATCTCCCGGTACCGCTTGCGGAAGCTGTCGCCCTTGCCGTCGCGGATGGAGTTGATGAACTCGTTGGTGAACTCCTCCGAGCTCACGTACCGCACCCGCGTGCCCGGGTAGAGGCTGCGTGCGTAGTGCCCGATCGCGTGCAGCAGGTGCGTCTTGCCGAGTCCCGACTCCCCATAGATGAAGAGGGGGTTGTAGGCCTTCGCCGGAGCCTCGGCGACGGCCACGGCGGCGGCGTGCGCGAAGCGGTTCGAGGCACCGATCACGAACGTGTCGAAGAGGTACTTCGGGTTCAGCCGCGCGGTGGGCTCGCCCGGACCCGAGGCCGGCGCGGGCTGCGCGGCCTTCGGCCCCGGGGCGCCGCCCGCGGACGGGCCGCCCCGGCGCACCTGACCGCTGCCGGACGGGTTCTGAAGATCGCGGCGGTCGGGACGCTGGTCGTAATCCGCGCGCGACTGGTCGTAGTCCTGGCGCTGCTGCTCGTAGGGCGAGCGGTCCATCGGCAGCGGCCGGTAGTCCTGCGGCGGCGAGGCGTAGGGGTCCCGCTCCGGGAAGCCGAGGCGCTGCTGCTGCCAGCCGTAGTCGTCCTGGGAGTGGCGCGGCCAGGCACCGGGCTCCGGGCGCTGGTAGTCCGGGTACGCGGGACGGGCGGTGGGCAGCTGGTCGCCCGGGGCACCGGGAAGGGGTTCGGAGCGGCCGCCGCGGTGGTCGTCGGCGCGGTGGCGGCCGTACCCCTCGTATCCCTCACGTCGCTGGGAGTCGTACGGGCTGCGGTCGTCGCGGCCCTGTCCGCCCTCGTACGTGCCGCGGTCGTCGCGTCCCTGCCCACTGCCGTCGTAGCCGCCGCGGTTGTCACGGCCTTGACCGTCGTAGGCGCCCCGGTCGTCCCTTCCCTGCCCGTCGTACGGGCTGCGGTCGTCGCGGCTCTGTCCGCCCTCGTACGTGCCGCGGTCGTCGCGTCCCTGCCCACTGCCGTCGTAGGCGTTGCGGTCGTCGGGGCTCTGCTTCTCGTAGGAGTCACGGCCCTGGCCCGCTCCGGCGGAGGGCTCGGGCTCCTCGTAGCGGGGCGGCGCAGGGGCGGAGGGCTCGCCGGCGGAGTCGTCGACGGTGATCGCGATACGGATGGGGCGACCGCACTCGCGGCTCAGCGTCTCGCTGACGACCGGTGCGAGCCGGCCCTCCAGTACGTTCTTCGCGAATTCGTTCGGGACGGCGAGCAGAGCGGTGTCCGCGACCAGCGCCAGGGGCTGGCAGCGCTTGATCCAGTGCTCGTCCTTCGCCTCGACACCCTGCCCGCGGCCCTCGCCGAGAAGTTGTTCCAGTACGCGTGGCCACACTGCGGCAAGATCGGCAGGTACGTCAGCCACAGGGCACGCTCTCTCACGGGTCCCACGAACGTGTGGTTCTGGGAACAGGGTCGGTAAGTCAGTCGGGTGGGGCGGGGGGAACAAAACCGCTGGGGCGGTGGGAAGGGAACGAATCGGGGTCCAGCCACGGTAGTCAGGGCGACGGGTGCGGTTCAAGTTGTTGTCCCCAGCCTGTGGATAGTGTCTCCTGGGAGGGACTGGTTTGACCGGATGGCGTAGCCGCGCGTACCGTAACCAGGTCGAGTTGTCGATGGCTGCTGCCGCCTGCCTCCGATGGGCACAGATCGCGAAGAGTGATCGGGAAGCGGTGCACTCGGGCGTAATGCGAGTTTCCTCGTGGGCGCACGGTGACAGCCAGGACGGCACCCCGCCACCACCGATTCTTTCTGGAGCCCCCGAGTGAGCAAGCGCACCTTCCAGCCGAACAACCGTCGTCGCGCCAAGACCCACGGCTTCCGCCTGCGGATGCGCACCCGTGCCGGCCGCGCGATTCTCGCGAACCGCCGTGGCAAGGGTCGCGCCAGCCTGTCCGCCTGATTACTTACAGGTCATGATCTCGTGCTGCCTACCGAGCATCGGCTGAGGCGGCGCGAAGACTTCGCGACCGCGGTACGCCGAGGACGCCGGGCCGGACGCCCGCTTCTCGTCGTCCATCTACGTAGCGGTGCACCGGACCCGCACGCGCCTGGGGAGAGCGCTCCCTCGACGCGTGCGGGTTTCGTCGTGAGCAAAGCTGTGGGCGGAGCGGTCATTCGCAACAAGGTGAAGCGCAGGCTTCGCCATCTGATGCGGGACCGAGTCACCCTGTTGCCCCCCGGTAGCCTGGTAGTCGTACGAGCGCTGCCCGGTGCGGGCGACGCCGACCATGAACAGCTGGCCCGAGACCTGGATGCCGCCCTGCAGCGGCTGCTGGGAGGGGGCGCGCGATGAAGTACCCACTGCTTGCTCTCATCAAGCTGTACCAGTGGACGATCAGCCCGTTGCTCGGGCCGGTCTGCAAGTACTACCCGTCGTGCTCCCGCTACGGCTACACAGCCATCGACCGGCACGGTGCGATCAAGGGAACGGCACTCACCGCCTGGCGCATCCTCCGGTGCAATCCGTGGTCGCTGGGCGGTGTGGACCATGTTCCGCAACGCAAGCGTCCGCGGTGGCACGAATTGCTGCGTAACGCCTGGCGTGCACGCAAGGGCGGGACCTCCGCCGCCGAACCGGCCACCGGGGAGACCACTGCCCCGGGCCCGGCCGCCGAGACCCCGTCCCATGCTCAAGGAGCCTGATTAGTGGACACGATTGCCGGCCTTTTCAGCTTCATCACGACACCCGTTTCCTGGGTCATCGTCCAGTTCCACGCTGTGTACGGGAAGATCTTCGGTCCCGATACGGGCTGGGCCTGGGGCTTGTCCATCGTGTCCCTGGTGATCCTGATCCGTATCTGCCTGATCCCGCTCTTCGTGAAGCAGATCAAGGCCACTCGGGCCATGCAGACGCTGCAGCCCGAGATGAAGAAGATCCAGGAGCGCTACAAGAACGACAAGCAGCGCCAGTCCGAAGAGATGATGAAGCTGTACAAGGAGACGGGTACCAACCCGCTCTCCTCGTGCCTTCCCATCCTGGCGCAGTCGCCGTTCTTCTTCGCGCTGTACCACGTGCTCAACGCCATCGCCACGGGCAAGACGATCGGTGTCATCAACGAGGATCTGCTCGCCAGTGCTCGACAGGCGCACATCTTCGGCGCGCCGCTCGCGGCGAAGTTCACGGACAGCGCCGAGAAGGTCGCTCAGCTCGGTGCCACGCTGACCGACGTCCGTGTCGTCACCGCGATCATGATCGTGCTGATGTCGGGTTCGCAGTTCTACACCCAGCGTCAGCTGATGACGAAGAACGTCGACACCACGGTGAAGACGCCCTTCATGCAGCAGCAGAAGATGCTGATGTACGTCTTCCCGGTCATGTTCGCCGTCTTCGGCATCAACTTCCCGGTCGGTGTCCTCGTCTACTGGCTGACCACCAACGTGTGGACCATGGGCCAGCAGATGTACGTCATCCGCAACAACCCGACCCCGGGCTCGAAGGCTCAGGCCGCTTACCTTGAGCGCCTGCAGAAGCACGTCACGCAGCACGGCAAGACCCGCCGCCGCAGCGAGAAGGCCATCGTCAAGGCCATCGTCGCCAAGGGCCGCGACCGCAATGAGTTCGAGCGCAAGTTCATCAACGGCCTGACCAAGGCGGGCCTCGTGGCCCAGCCGGACGGGCTCGTGGTGAAGGGCGACAGCGCGACGGTCGTCGAGGCCGAGGACGGCACCACGACCACTGCGGCCACCGCTCACAAGCGTCAGCAGCCGAAGCGCCAGTCGAAGTCGCAGCGCGCGTCGGGCACGACGGCGACCGGCGCGGCCAAGCCGACGGACGAGTCCGAGCCGAAGACCTCGCTGACCAAGTCCGACGAGCCGCAGGACGCCAAGCCCTCCGCCGCACAGCCGGCCACCGGAAGCGGGAGCAAGCCCGGCGCCGGTACCCGCAGCAAGGCCCAGTCCGGACAGCGCAAGGGCCCACAGCGGCCCAAGTCCCCGTCCAAGAAGTAAGAAGGAGTCCATCCCGTGACGGAAGGCACCACCTCCGCCGCCGCTGAGGGCGACACCCTGACCCGCCTGGAGCAGGAAGGCGAGATCGCGGCGGACTACCTCGAAGGTCTGCTCGACATCGCCGATCTCGACGGCGACATCGACATGGACGTAGAGGCCGACCGCGCCGCTGTCTCGATCATCAGCGACTCGGGCGGCCGCGACCTGCAGAAGCTGGTCGGCCGGGACGGCGAGGTGCTGGAGGCGCTCCAGGAGCTCACGCGCCTGGCCGTGCACCGGGAGACCGGGGACCGCAGCCGGCTGATGCTGGACATCGCGGGCTTCCGCGCCAAGAAGCGCGAGGAGCTCTCCGAGCTGGGTGCCAAGGCCGCCGCCGAGGTCAAGAGCTCCGGTGAGCCCGTGAAGATGGACCCGATGACGCCCTTCGAGCGCAAGGTGGTGCACGACGCGGTCAAGGCCGCGGGCCTGCGCAGTGAGTCCGAGGGCGAGGAGCCGCAGCGCTTCGTCGTCGTGCTCCCCGCCTGATCGGTACGTACGTTCCTTCGGCCCCGTCTGTTGCGCAGGCGGGGCCGAACTTTGTCAGCCTGGTAGTCCCCACAGCTGTGGTCCCCGACCTCGATCACTGGCCGCGGTTCCCGAACCCTCGGTCCTCGACAGCTGTCGGTCCCTGATAGTCCTGGTGATCAGCGCCCAGTGCGCTTATGCGGTACGGAAGGACGGTCCCCCGTGACGGAGGCAGCGGAGCTTCCCCCCGCGCCCGAGCAGGCGCGCGAGGTATTCGGTGATCGCTTCGCGGACGCGGTCCGGTACGCGGAACTGTTGTCCGAGGCGGGAGTGCAGCGCGGGCTGATCGGTCCTCGTGAGGTGCCCCGGCTGTGGGAGCGGCACCTGCTGAACTGCGCGGTGCTCTCCGAGGTCGTGCCCGAGGGGGTGACCGTGTGCGACGTCGGTTCCGGCGCGGGGCTGCCCGGTATCCCGCTGGCGCTCGTCCGGGAGGACCTCAAGATCACTCTGCTCGAACCGCTTCTGCGCCGGACCACCTTCCTCACCGAGGTCGTGGAGATGCTTGGCCTCGACCATGTGACCGTCGTCCGCGGCCGCGCCGAGGAGGTCATGGGGAAGCTGCAGCCGGTTCATGTGGTGACGGCCAGGGCGGTTGCCCCGCTGGACCGGCTGGCGGCTTGGGGGATCCCGCTGCTGCGCCCGTACGGCGAGATGCTGGCCCTCAAGGGTGACACCGCCGAGGAGGAGCTGAAGGCCTCTGCCACGGCGCTGAGCAAGCTCGGAGCCGTGGAGACGTCCATCCTGCACGTCGGTGAGGGCGTCGTGGACCCGCTGTCCACCGTGGTGCGGGTAGAGGTGGGCGAGAGCCCCGGCGGGGTGCGCTTCGCGGCGAAGCGAGCCAAGGCCGCCAGGACGGGCCGGACGCGTCGCCGGCGCTGATCCTGGACGATGTGAGCATCGTTACTCCCGGTTCCCGCACGATGGGGCCGGGAGTTCTTTGTCACTCCCGCAGATCGGTCCTGATGGCGAGCCGTACTCCACACAAGGTGTCAAACCTGCGCATATCGGAGTGTCGCGCCGCGGCGGGCCGAGTAGCTGGGCATCGTGTTTCACGTGAAACGTCGCTCACTGTTGCACGGCATCATCAGTCGCGGCCGCGCTGCGGCCGAACCTCGCGATCGGAGGCCCCTCGGTTCACTCGGAGGGGGTGCGGAGTTGTCCACAGAGGTGGATTTCTCCACAGAACAACGGGCCTCGCTGGTTCACCACCCCGATGGCATGGGAGGCTCTGTTCATTGCGAGCCTGAAGTCGAGGAGAGTGAATCCTTGCGGTCCGACGCCAACATCGCGGGACCGATGACCGATCCGGTCCCCGGTCCCCGTACCGAGTCGATGGGGGAGGATGTTTCACGTGAAACACCGCCCCCGATGGACGACACTCCCATTGGTCGTGCTGCCCAACTGGCTGTGGAGGCGCTAGGTCGCGCCGGTGAGGGCCTGCCACGGCCCGAGCAGACCCGAGTCATGGTGGTTGCCAACCAGAAGGGTGGTGTGGGTAAGACCACGACCACGGTCAACCTTGCCGCCTCGCTGGCCCTGCACGGCGGCCGGGTCCTGGTGATCGACCTCGACCCTCAGGGCAATGCCTCCACCGCGCTGGGGATCGACCACCACGCCGAGGTTCCGTCGATCTATGACGTGCTGATCGACAGCAAGCCGCTCTCCGAAGTCGTTCAGCCGGTCCCTGATGTCGAGGGTCTCTTCTGTGCCCCCGCCACGATCGATCTCGCCGGTGCGGAGATCGAGCTGGTGTCGCTGGTGGCCCGTGAGAGTCGGCTGGAGCGAGCAATCCAGGCGTACGAGCAGCCGCTGGACTACATCCTCATCGACTGCCCTCCGTCGCTCGGCCTGCTGACGGTCAACGCGCTGGTCGCTGGAGCGGAAGTTCTCATCCCCATCCAGTGCGAGTACTACGCACTGGAAGGCCTGGGACAGCTCCTGCGGAACGTCGACCTGGTACGAGGGCACCTCAACCCCGACCTCCACGTCTCGACGATTCTGCTCACCATGTACGACGGCCGGACGCGCCTCGCGTCTCAGGTCGCGGAGGAAGTACGCAGCCACTTCGGCAAAGAGGTACTGCGGACCAGCATTCCCCGCTCGGTCCGTATCTCGGAGGCTCCGAGTTATGGGCAGACGGTCCTGACCTACGATCCAGGTTCGAGCGGTGCTCTCTCGTATCTTGAGGCCGCGCGCGAAATCGCCCTCCGGGGAGTCGGAATGGCGTACGACGCGCAACATGCCCACGTGGGCGCACAGAACGATCAGAACATGGTGGAGGGGATCCAGTGAGCGAGCGACGACGGGGGCTGGGGCGGGGCCTTGGCGCGCTGATCCCTGCGGCTCCGACAGGTGAGCGTCCGGGTGTTTCGGCGAGTGGGTCCTCCTCGCCAGCTGCTGCACCCGTACTCACAGCGGAGCGCGGGGTGGCGGCGGCCAAGGTGACCACACTGCCGCCTGTTTCACATGAAACGGAGGAGCCGTCGTCGAGCGGAGCCCTGGAGGTGCCGCAGGCGCCCGTCGGTGCTCACTTCGCCGAACTGCCCCTCGACTTCATCACGCCGAACCCGCGCCAGCCGCGTGAGGTCTTCGACGAGGACGCTCTGGGCGAGCTCGTCACCTCCATCAAGGAGGTCGGGCTTCTCCAGCCGGTCGTCGTGCGACAGGTGGGTCCGTCCCGCTACGAGCTCATCATGGGTGAGCGGCGCTTCAGGGCTTGCCGCGAGGCGGGACTCGAGGCCATTCCTGCGATCGTGCGGGCGACGGAGGACGAGAAGCTTCTCCTGGACGCGCTCCTTGAGAACCTGCACAGGGCGCAGCTGAACCCGCTGGAAGAGGCGGCCGCCTACGACCAGCTGCTCAAGGACTTCAACTGCACGCACGACCAGCTGGCAGACCGGATCGGACGGTCGCGTCCGCAGGTCTCCAACACCCTGCGTCTGCTGAAGCTCTCGCCGTCCGTTCAGCGCCGGGTTGCCGCCGGGGTTCTCTCCGCGGGGCATGCGCGGGCGCTGCTCTCCGTCGACGACTCGGAGGAGCAGGACCGCCTGGCCCACCGCATCGTCGCCGAGGGGCTCTCGGTGCGGGCCGTCGAGGAGATCGTCACCCTCATGGGGTCGCGTCCGCAGACGGCTCAGCGCTCCAAGGGGCCGCGGGCCGGCGGTCGTGTCTCTCCTGCTCTGAGTGATCTGGCCACGCGCCTCTCGGACCGTTTCGAGACGCGAGTGAAGGTCGACCTGGGTCAGAAGAAGGGCAAGATCACTGTCGAGTTCGCTTCGATGGAAGACCTTGAGCGCATTCTCGGCTCGCTCGCCCCGGGCGAGGGACCGGTTCTTCAGAAGAGCCTTCTGGACGACGATTCCGACGACGCGGAAGCCTGAGGCGGCTGCTGGTGGACTGATCTCGCGATCCGCCCGCCAGCAGAGCGGGCCGTGTCCGGTGTGTACCGGAACACTGC
>NZ_JBHWVI010000162.1:0-19702 GCF_042737005.1 Streptomyces sp. NPDC060027 | reverse complement strand
GTGCCGACGAGGCACCGGCCGCCCCTGTCGTCGTACCCGGAGCGGTCCACACGCGAACGACCCGGCCGGGACAGGTCGTTCAGACCGAGCGGAAGGGGACGTGACGAGGAGGGCTACTCCCCGTCGTACGCCTCGATCAGTTCACGTGAGCGCTTCACATCGTCGCCGATGGCTTCCAGCAGAGCCTCGATGGACTCGAACCTGGCCTGGCCGCGGACGAAGGCGAGGAAGTCGACGGCGACGTGCAGACCGTAGAGGTCGAGGCCCACGCGGTCGATGGCGTACGCCTCCACCGTGCGCTCGGTGCCGTCGAACTGCGGGTTCGTGCCGACGGAGATCGCGGCGGGCATGGCCTCGCCCTGGACGTGCAGCCAGCCCGCGTACACGCCGTCGGCGGGAATCGCGGTGTGCGGAAGCGTCTCGACGTTCGCCGTGGGGAAGCCGAGCTCGCGGCCGCGCTGGGCGCCGCGGACGACGATGCCCTCGACGCGGTGCGGCCGCCCGAGGATCTCGCGCGCGCCCTCGACATCGCCCTCGGCGACGAGCCGCCGGGTGAGCGTGGAGGAGAACGGCTCGCCGCCGCCCGCCTCGCCGGACACGTAGAGGTCCACGACCTCGACCTCGAAGTCGTACGTCTCCCCCTGCTCGCGCAGGAATCCGACGTTGCCCGCGGCCTTGTGGCCGAAGCGGAAGTTGGGGCCCTCGACGACGGCCTTGGCGTGCAGCTTGTCGACCAGCACCTTCGCCACGAAATCGGCCGGCGACAGCTTCGAGAACTCGGTGGTGAAGGGAAGGATGAGCAGGGCGTCCACGCCCAGGTCGGCCATCAGTTCGGCGCGCCGGTGGTGCGGGGCGAGCAGCGGGGGGTGGCTGCCGGGGCGGACCACCTCGCTGGGGTGCGGGTCGAAGGTGACCACGACGGAGGGAACGCCCAGCTCGCGGGCGCGGTCCACGGCATGCCGGATGATCAGCTGGTGCCCGCGGTGCACCCCGTCGTAGGAACCGATGGTGACGACGCTGCGCCCCCAGTCCTCGGGGATGTCCTCCAAGCCACGCCAGCGCTGCACTGTGACCGCTCCTTGTCGAACCCGTGTCCGTGATTGCCTCGTTCGCAGCTCTAAGGGTGCCATGCCGTGTGCGCTCGGCTTGCATCGGCATCGGGCTGTGACGCATCGCTCAGCGCCACGGAGTGCCGTGGCGGGCGTGGTTCAGGCGGGAACCCCTGCCCCGGCCAGGTTCTCGATCATGCGGCGGGTACTGGGGCCGACTACGCAGGACCACTCCTCGGGGGTGCCGGTGAGCCAGCGGGCGACCAGGGCGGCGAAGCCCGGGACGCGCCGGGCCAGGTCGACGAGGCCGCGGTCGAAGCCGGTGGCCCCGGCCGGTGTGCGGACGAGAAGGAGGCCGACCCGGTGCACGAGCTCGCGGGTGGGCTCCTCGCCCCGCCGGTCGGCACCGTGGGCGGCGGCTCTCAGGACGGTGTCGAGCACGACCGGATCCCGTTCGTGCGCCAGCAGCAGATCGAGCAGCTCGCGCCGCGGCGGGGCGGACGCCTTGCCGCCGGGTGCCGCGAGGACCTGGGCGAGCGCCGCCCGCAGCGGTGCGGAACACCCTTCCAGCAGGCCGCTGACCAGGAGAAACAACGCGGCGTCGGTGGCGCTCCCGTGGTCGAGGCGCCGGTCCACGTAGGCGGCCAGGTCCGCGGCGGCTCCGGGACACAGCTCCACGGCCTCCCGCATCGTCGCGGCGACCCGGCGGGCCAGCGCCGGTGTGGTGGCGTCGGCGAGGGTGCGCAGCAGCTCGGCCGTGTCGGGGCCGGGCCGCCGCAGCCGGTCGCGGAAGGCGGCGAGCACGGGCTCCGTATGGGTGGTGAGCGCGGCGGCCGGTGCGCTGGGGGGCAGCCGCGGGTCGCCGTCCGCGAAGCGCTCCAGGGCCTGCGGCAGATAGCGGGCGCGCGTGAGCGGATCCCGTACGAGGATGCCGAGCGCTCCGCCGTGCAGGGTGCAGTCGGCCGGGCGGGCGAGCAGGGCGAAGGCGGCGTAGCGCAGCAGCTCGCGGTCGGCCCGGGTCCCCACGAACGGCGCCGCCCGCAGACCGTAGGCGACCGCGGCCACCCGCCGCGCCGGCTGTTCGTCGTGCGCCCACCGGTCCACCGCCCGGCACACGGCCGACGGCTCCTCCTCGGCCAGGACGGCCAGCAGTTCGTCGCCCCGCCGGTGCGCGCAGGCCACCAGGGCCTCGGCCAGATCGTCCAGGGCCCGCCGCCGGTGGGCGTACAGCAGTGCCTGCGCGGCCGTCGCCACGGTCGCGTGCGGGGTCGCGGGCAGGGGTCGCTCGTCGTCGAACCAGCGGGTGAGGTGGCGGTGCACGGCGACGGGGTCGGCGGCGAGGAGCCTCGAGACGGTGTCGAGGTAGCGCGCGGCGGTGGGGGCCTCGCCGGGACGCGACGGCTCGGCCCCGGGGACTCGGCGGGGGTCGGCGGTCACCAGGCGCCTGAGCAGGTCGAAGCGTTCCGTGTCCGGTACGGGCAGCGCCGCCCAGAAGGCCGGCCCGAACTCCGCGGGAACGGCCCTCCCCTGCTCCCGCCAGGCCACGATCCGCTCGGTGAGCAGTCGCAGCACACTGATGTACGGGGTCGCGTCGGGCACCCGGAGCAGCACGGTGGAGCAGAGGTGACCGGCCCACCAGAGCGGGTCGCCGAGCGGGTCCTGCGTCCGTGGCAGCAGCTCGTCGACCGCGTGGACGAGATCTTCCAGACGGAGGGTCAGTTCCGTGGCGCCCTGTTGACGGGCCAGCAGGAGCAGGGTCTCCACGACGGGTCCGATGCGGTGACGGGGGACGGGAAGGACGTCCGCCGCGGAGTCCGGCGTCGTGGACCGGGGGCGGCGGGCGTGCCGGCGGCTCGACGCCGTGGTCCCCGTGCCACCGGAGTCGGGGTCGGAGTCGGAGTCGGGTGCGGCGCGCCGACGGTGGACCAGGCTGTGCAGTGCCGCGTCCAGGTCGAGGTGGGTGCCCTGGATCCAGTCGGCGAGCTCCTCGTGGGCGAAGCGGTAGCCGTTGCCCGCGGGAACGAGGAGACCTTCGGCGAGGACGGCGGACGCCCAGCCGGTGATGCCCGCGAGACGGCGTCCCGGGGCGGGGCCCCAGGGGAAGACGGCTTCGAAGGACGCCCGGTCCAGTTCGCCCTGGCCCGGGCCGAGGCAGCTTCGCGCGGCCTCGTGCACCTGGCCGGAGACCCGGGCGGCGAGCCGGCGGACGGCGGTGCCGCGCAGTCCGTTCGCCGCGGCCAGCCGGACGGCGACGCGCAGGCACATCAGGTCGAGATGGGCGGCGAACACGTCGTCGCGGCCGAGCGGCTCGGCGGGTGGGTCCGGCAGCGTGGCCCGTACTTCGGAGAGCAGTCGCAGCACCAGCGGATGGCGGGCGTCGGGCGGCGCGAGAACGCCCTCGGGGATCCCGGCCCACGACCGTGCCCGCAGTGCCTCCTCCTCGGTCAGATCGCCGAGCGGCACACAGGCGGGCAGGGCCCCGTCCGCGTCCGGCGACGGCTGCTCTCCCGGGTACGCCGACGACGGGCCGGGCCGGTGCAGCAGTTCCACGGGAAATCCCGCCCCGGCCCGCTCCCAGTGCTCCGCCCGGCACCCGACCACGAGGCGTGCCCCGGTCTCGCTCAGCCAGGCGGCCGTCCCCCGGGTCCAGGCGGGGAGCCGGTGGGCCAGCTCGGGCGGCATCTCCTCGGGACCGTCGAGAAGGAGCAGCAGCGGCCGGCCGACGGCGCGTGCCAGCCGGGCCAGCCGGTCGGGCCCGATGTCGCCGAGTTCCCCGCCGTATCCCTGGGGAGGCAGCACACCCGCGTCCGCCGGCCGCCGCGCGGCCTCGCTTCCCCGCGCCCCGGGGTTCTGCCGCGACGCCGCCACGATCCGCCCGGCGCGCTCCAGGGCACGTGCCGCCGCGTCCGCCACCGAGCTGTCGTCGGCGAGGAGGTCGGCGCCGCGCAGCCACAGGGTGGGGGCCGGTTCCGGGCCCCGGAGGCGGCGGGTGGCGAGGGCGGCCAGTTCTGTCGTACGGCCGCTGCCGGGCGGCCCGACGAGTCCGAGGACCGCGGCCGGTCCCCTCTCGAAGGCGGTGAACTCCCTGATGACCTCGGCTCGTTCGACGGGTCCGGGGTTCGTGCCCGCGCTCCCGGCCGGGGCCGGTGGACGGGGTCCGTCCGATCCGACCGAGGTCGCGGTGAGCTCCAGCGCGCCCGCGAGATTCAGATCGGCGCCGTAGGCGGGCACGGTCGCCGCGTTGCGGGCCAGCAGGTCGGCGAGCGGTCCCGCGACGCCCCGCAGGGGGACGGCGAAGCCGGGGGCCCGATGGCCGGCCGGGGTCTCCCCCGGCGCGGTGCCTTCCAGGGCCCGGGGCAGCAGGGCGGTGCCGACGACCGCCACCACGGCGCCGGTACCGGCGTCGAGGACCGGTCCCCCGGCCGCTCCGCCGCCCAGCCGGAGCGCGTCCGCGCCCGCGGTACCGATCGCCAACTCCAGTGCGTCGCCCAGGACATGGAAGCGGTCGGTGGCCGTGTACGTCACGGCGGAGGAGCCCAGCACCCGCGCCTCGCGCCAGCCGCCCGCCGCGATCCGGACGTACGTACCGGTCTCGACCCGGTCCCGCACGGTGACGGGGAGCGGGCCGAGGCCGAGACCTTCGGTGCGTACGAGGGCCAGACCGGCGTCGGGCAGGGGCGTGACGGCGTCGTCGGTGACTACGCAGGTGCGGTCGTCCGAGGTGTGCAGGACGAGTCGGGCCAGGCCGTCGACGGCCTCGTGGCTGGTGATCACGGTGCCGTGGTGGTCGGCCGCGAAACCCGTGCCGCGTGGGCGTCCCGCCAGGTCGCAGACGCGTACCAGGGCTTCGTCCCATGACTGTCCGGCGTCGTCCGCCGCCTCTTCGTTCCCGGTCCGCGGGCCTCGTCCCGCCATGCTCGAACCTCCCCGCCGCGCTCCTGCTTCCGACGGTAGGGGCGAGGTGATCAGCGGGACAGATCGTGTGGCGAACGCGCCCCCTTCTACTCCCTCGGTTCACTCCGAGCGCCCGCCCGATGGGGTGAATACGGGAGGTCGGATGGATACACCCTTGGGTGGGGGAGCCGAGGGGGGACCGTGGAGCGGCGGGCACGAGACCCCGTGATCGCCGCTCCACGGGCGGAGCGTCCGCCCGGCCGCCGCACGGCCTTCGCGGCCAGCGTCCGCGCGGGAACCTCAGCCGAAGACGGCGAGGCTCTTCGCCTTGCCCTTCTGGTCCTCGACCAGCGCGAGGAACAGCCCCTCGGGGTCGAAGACCGCCACGGTGCCCTTGCCCGCGTACTCCTCGGGCATCTCGAGCCGGACGCCGTTCAGCAGCAGCCGGGCCCGCTTGGTGTCCACGTCCCAGCGCGGGAACGCGGCCGCGGCCGCCTCCGCGATCGGCATCACCGTCAGCTCCTCCTGGAGCTGGTCGAGGGTGCGCGCGGAGTCCAGCTTGTAGGGGCCGACGCGGGTGCGGCGCAGAGCGGTGAGGTGTCCGCCGACGCCCAGGTCCCCACCGAGATCGCGGGCGAGCGCCCGGATGTACGTCCCGGACGAGCAGACGACGGAGACGACCAGGTCGAGCACCGGGGTGCCGTCCTCGGCGACGGCGTCACGGATGTCGTACACCGCGAAGGACGAGATGGTCACCGGGCGGGCCGGGATCTCGAACTCCTCGCCCTCACGCGCCCTCTTGTACGAGCGCACGCCGTCGATCTTGATGGCGCTGACCTTGGACGGCACCTGCATGATGGCGCCGGTCAGCTTGGCGACCCCGGCGTCGATCGCGTCGCGCTTCACGCCGGAAGCGTCCGCCGAGGAGATGATGTCGCCCTCGGCGTCGTCGGTCAGCGTGTTCTGGCCGAGCCGGATCGTGCCGAGGTACTCCTTCTCGGTGAGCGCGAGGTGGCCGAGGAGCTTGGTGGCCTTCTCGATGCCGAGGACGAGCACACCCGTCGCCATGGGGTCGAGGGTGCCTGCGTGGCCGACCCGGCGCGTCCTGGCGATCCCGCGCATCTTGGCGACCACGTCGTGCGAAGTGAAGCCCGACGGCTTGTCGACAATGACAAGCCCGTCGGGCGTCTTGGGCTTCTGCGTCATTCCGCCGCGTCGTCCTCGTCGTCCTCGTCCGGCTTCTTGTACGGGTCCGCGTCACCCGCGAAGGCGGCGCCGGCCGAGACCTCGCGCACCTTCGCGTCCGAGGCCCGTGCCTTGTCGAGCAGGTCCTCGATGGTCTTGGCGGTGTCCGGCAGGGCGTCCGCGACGAACGTCAGCGTCGGCGTGAACTTCACGCCCGCCGCCGCGCCGACGGCCGAGCGGAGCACGCCCTTGGCGCTCTCCAGGCCCGCGGCCGCCTCGGCGCGCTGCTCGTCGTCCCCGTACACCGTGTAGAAGACGGTGGCCTCCCGGAGGTCCCCGGTGACCCGGGTGTCCGTGATGGTGACGTGAGTGCCGAGCCGCGGGTCCTTGATCCCGCGCTGCAGCTTCTGGGCCACCACCTCTCGGATGAGGTCCGCCAGCCTCTTCGCCCGCGCGTTGTCGGCCACTGGTCCGTCTCCTTCTTCGCCTTGCTTGTTTCGTCAGTCTTCGTCTGTGTGGAGTCTGCGTCGTACCGACAGCAGTTCCACCTCCGGCCGCGCCGCGACCAGCCGTTCGCACCGGTCCAGCACGTCGGTCAGGTGCGCCGTGTCCCCGGAGACCACCGCCAGGCCGATCTCTGCCCTGCGGTGAAGGTCCTGATTGCCCGTCTCGGCGGCACTCACCGCGTACTTCCGCTGGAGTTCGGCGACGATCGGCCGGACGAGAGAGCGTTTCTCCTTCAGCGAGTGGACATCGCCGAGGAGCAGATCGAAGGACAGCGTCCCCACATACATGTGTAACCGGATGTCCCGCCGGTACGGGATAGATGGCCTGCCAATGCACTTGGCAGGGACATCAGAACCGTACAACGAACCGTCGGCTCGCTCGACGGGGTTTCCGGGCCCCCGGGTCGTTCGCCGGCCGGGGCCGGTCACGCGTTTCCCCGCGCCCCCGGAGAGGGACGCGGGGAAGCGCGTGATCTTGTAAACGGCAAGCTGGCCGACGGTGACTGCTCACCGCCGGCCAGCTCACACAACCGCTTTACGAGCGCGGCTTCTCGCGCATCTCGTACGTCGCGATGACGTCGTCGACCTTGATGTCGTTGAAGTTGCCGAGGTTGATACCGCCCTCGAACCCTTCGCGGATCTCGGTGACGTCGTCCTTGAAGCGACGCAGCCCGGAGATGTTGAGGCTCTCCGCGATGACCTTGCCGTCGCGGATGAGGCGCGCCTTGGTGTTGCGCTTGACCTCGCCCGAGCGGACCAGGACACCGGCGATGTTGCCCAGCTTGGACGACTTGAAGACCTCGCGGATCTCCGCCGTGCCGAGCTCGACCTCCTCGTACTCCGGCTTGAGCATGCCCTTGAGGGCCGCCTCGATCTCCTCGATGGCCTGGTAGATCACCGAGTAGTACCGGACGTCGACGCCCTCGCGCTCCGCCATCTGCGCCGCGCGGCCCGCAGCGCGGACGTTGAAGCCGATGACGATGGCGTCGGAGCCGGTCGCCAGGTTGATGTCGGACTCGGTGACCGCACCCACACCGCGGTGCAGGACACGGATGTCGACCTCGTCGCCGACGTCGAGCTGGAGCAGCGAGGACTCGAGAGCCTCCACCGAACCGGACGCGTCGCCCTTGATGATGAGGTTGAGTTCCTGCACCAGACCGGCCTTGAGGGCCTCGTCCAGGTTCTCCAGGGAGAACCGGACACCCCGGCGGGCGAAGTTGGCGTTGCGCTCACGCGCCGCGCGCTTCTCGGCGATCTGACGCGCCGTGCGGTCCTCGTCGACAACCAGGAAGTTGTCGCCGGCGCCCGGGACGTTGGTGAGACCCAGGACCAGGACGGGGGTCGACGGACCCGCTTCCTCGACGTTGTTGCCGTTGTCGTCGAGCATCGCCCGGACACGGCCGTACGCGTCGCCGACCACCATGGTGTCGCCGATGCGCAGCGTGCCGCGCTGGACCAGGACCGTCGAAACGGCACCGCGGCCGCGGTCGAGGTGGGACTCGATCGCAATACCCTGCGCGTCCTGCTCCGGGTTGGCCCGCAGGTCGAGCGAGGCGTCCGCGGTCAGGACCACGGCCTCCAGCAGGCTCTCGATGTTGAGGCCCTGCTTGGCGGAGATGTCGACGAACATCGTGTCGCCGCCGTACTCCTCGGCCACCAGACCGAACTCGGTGAGCTGACCGCGCACCTTCGTCGGGTCGGCACCCTCGACGTCGATCTTGTTGACCGCGACCACGATCGGCACGTCGGCCGCCTTGGCGTGGTTCAGCGCCTCGATCGTCTGGGGCATCACGCCGTCGTTGGCCGCCACCACGAGGATCGCGATGTCGGTCGACTTGGCACCACGGGCACGCATGGCGGTGAACGCCTCGTGACCGGGGGTGTCGATGAAGGTGATCCTGCGCTCTTCACCGTTGACCTCGGTCGCGACCTGGTACGCACCGATGTGCTGCGTGATACCGCCGGCCTCGCCCGCGACGACGTTCGTCTTGCGGATGGTGTCGAGAAGGCGGGTCTTACCGTGGTCGACGTGACCCATGACGGTCACGACCGGCGGACGGACCACGAGGTCGTCCTCGTCGCCCTCGTCCTCGCCGAACTCGATGTCGAAGGACTCGAGCAGCTCGCGGTCCTCCTCCTCGGGGCTGACGATCTCGAGGATGAAGTTCATCTCGTCCGCGAGGAGCTTCAGCGTCTCGTCGGAGACGGACTGCGTGGCAGTGACCATCTCGCCGAGGTTCATCATCACGCCGACGAGCGACGCCGGGTTGGCGCCGATCTTCTCCGCGAAGTCGGTGAGGGACGCACCGCGCGACAGGCGGACGGACTGTCCGTTGCCACGAGGCAGCATCACACCGCCGACCGACGGGGCCTGCATGGCCTCGTACTCCTGGCGCCTCTGCCGCTTCGACTTGCGACCACGACGCGCCGGACCGCCGGGACGGCCGAACGCACCCTGCGTGCCACCACGGCCACCGGGACCACCCGGACGACCGCCGAAGCCGGGACGGCCACCGCCGCCACCGCCGGGACGACCGGCGAAACCGCCGCCACCGCCACCGGGACCACCCGGACGACCGGCGAAACCGCCGCCACCGCCACCGGGACCGGCCGGACGACCGGCGAAACCGCCGCCACCGGGACGACCGCCGCCGCCACCGGGACCACCGGGACGACCGCCGCCGCCACCGGGACCACGGCCACCGGGGCCGCCGCCGGGACGCGGGCTGCCCGCGGCAGGACGCTGAGGCATCATGCCAGGGTTCGGACGGTTACCGCCCGGACCGCCGCCGGGACGCGGAGCCTGCGGACGAGGCATGCCGCCCGGAGTGGGACGGGCACCGCCCGGACCGCCCTGCGGACGCGGAGCGCCACCGGGACCGCCCTGGGGACGGGGAGCACGGTCCTGGCCGCCTGCGCCCTGCGGACGCGGGCCGCCGGGGGCACCGGCGCCACCGGGACGCGGGGCACCGCCCGGACGGGGCGTCTGCGGACGCGCCATGCCGGTGGAGCCACCAGAGGTGAACGGGTTGTTGCCCGGACGGGGACCGGCCGGACGGGCACCGGGACGCGGGGCCTGGCCGGCGGGACGCGGGGCGCCCTGACGGTCGCCGCGCTCGGGACGGTCACCGCGCTCGGGACGGTCGCCACGACCCTGACCACCCTGACCGGGACCACCGGCCGGACGGGCACCGGGACGCGGAGCCTGACCGGCGGGACGCGGGGCGCCCGGACGGGGACCCGCGGCGGGAGCCGAGGGGGTCGACGGCGCCGACGGGGGCGCGGTGAACTCGGCCGCGACCGGAGCCGGAGCCGCCGGAGCGGGCTTCGGAGCCGGCTTGGGACCCGGAGTCGGGCGCGGACCCGCAGCGGCCGGGGTTACCGGAGCAGCCGCGGGCTTCTCGGCCGCGGCCGGCTTCGGGGCCGGCGGGCGCGGGGCGGCCGGACGGGCAGCCTGCGCCGGAGAGGGGGCGCCCGGCTTGGCCGGGGCAGCCTTGCGGGGGGCGGGCTTGCCGCCACCGTTGCCCTGCTGGAGGGCATCTGTCAGTTTGCGTACGACGGGGGCCTCGATCGTCGAGGACGCCGAACGGACGAATTCACCGAGTTCTTGGAGCTTGGCCATGACGACCTTGCTCTCTACGCCGAACTCCTTGGCGAGTTCGTATACCCGGACCTTAGCCACTTCGCTCCTTTTAGGTCCGGGTCTGCGTCCGGACCGTCGCTACTTCATGGGCGTACTCATCGCGTGCTCATCGAGTGCTCATCGCAATCTCGACCTACTTCCAACTCGCGGAATACCAGGGCCGCACGGAGGTTCCGCACGACGCTTCTTACGGGTTTGCCTGCTCGACGTAGAGGCGCAACGCCTCGGTGTCGAACGGTCCCGGGGCGCGCAGCGCCCGTGGGATCGCCCGGCGGCGGACCGCCAGATCGAGACAGACCAGAGCGGGATGCACGTACGCACCCCGGCCGGGCAGCGTACCGCGATGATCGGGGGCGCATTCGCCCTCGACCGCCACGATGCGCAGCAAGTCTCTCTTGGCCGCTCGCTCCCGGCACCCCACACAGGTGCGTTCAGGGCATGCGCGGGCTCGCGTCCGGCCAGACACTCTTAAGTCTACCTCCCCGTACCGACCTCACCCCTTTGGGGCAAAAATCGAACGGTTGTTGTCGTGATGTAAGCGATCTACGGCTCGGATCTATTCCCGGACTACTCGCCGCGCTGCTCGGCGGGCTGCTCGGTGTCCGGACGGATGTCGATCCGCCAGCCCGTGAGGCGGGCGGCGAGGCGGGCGTTCTGGCCCTCCTTGCCGATCGCCAGCGACAGCTGGTAGTCGGGAACCGTCACGCGCGCGGACCGGGCCGCGAGGTCGACGACCTCGACCTTGGAGACCCGGGCCGGGGAGAGCGCGTTCGCCACCATGTCGGCCGGATCGTCCGACCAGTCGACGATGTCGATCTTCTCGCCGTTCAGTTCGGCCATCACGTTGCGGACCCGGCCGCCCATGGGGCCGATGCAGGCGCCCTTGGCGTTCAGACCGCTGCGGGTGGACCGGACGGCGATCTTCGTGCGGTGGCCGGCCTCGCGGGCGATGGCCGCGATCTCCACGGAACCGTCGGCGATCTCCGGCACCTCGAGCGCGAAGAGCTTCTTCACGAGGTTGGGGTGCGTACGGGACAGGGTCACGGACGGACCGCGGACACCCTTCGCCACCCGTACGACGTACGAGCGCAGGCGCAGGCCGTGCTCGTAGTTCTCTCCGGGGACCTGCTCCTGCACCGGCAGGATGGCCTCCAGCTTGCCGATGTCGACGAGCACGTTCTTCGGGTCGCGGCCCTGCTGGACCACGCCGGTCACGATGTCGCCCTCACGGCCCGCGTACTCGCCGAGGGTCGCGTCGTCCTCGGCGTCACGCAGGCGCTGCAGGATGACCTGCTTGGCGGTGGTCGCCGCGATCCGGCCGAACCCCGACGGGGTGTCGTCGAACTCGCGC
Source organism: Streptomyces sp. NPDC060027 (assembly GCF_042737005.1). Taxonomy (NCBI): domain Bacteria; kingdom Bacillati; phylum Actinomycetota; class Actinomycetes; order Kitasatosporales; family Streptomycetaceae; genus Streptomyces; species Streptomyces sp. NPDC060027. The sequence goes on along the minus strand of NZ_JBHWVI010000162.1, from coordinate 8,074 downwards.
GCCTCCTGCCCCTCCTCCAGATCCTCGGGATCCTCCTTCGCCCACACGGTCACATGACCGGTCTCCCGGTCGAGTTTCACGCGCGCACGCCTGCGGCTTCCCTCGGTGCGGTGGTAGGCGATGAGGAGGGCCGACTCGATCGCCTCGACCAGCAGGTCGAAGGAGATCTCCTTCTCCCGTACCAAACCCCGCAGGGCACTCATGTCGATGTCCACGGCTACGCCTCCTCTTCCTTCTTGTCCTTGCGGCTGAACTCGACCTGGACGCGGGCCTTGACGATGTCCTCGAAGGCGAGCCGCTTGGCGGTGGGCTTGCGCCCCTTCACGCCCGGCACTTCGACATCGAGACCGTCGTCCTCGACCAGCAGGATCCGGGCGAGCAGTTCGCCGCCTTCCGCGAGCTGGAACTTCACCAGGCGGTCGGTGGCGCGTACGTAATGGCGGTGCTCCTTGAGCTCGCGCTCGGCACCGGGGGTTCCGACCTCGAGGGTGTATTCACCCGCACCCATCGCGTCCGTCTCGTCGAGCTTCGCCGAGAGCGCGCGGCTCACATCGGCGATCGCGTCCAGGTCGGCACCCTCGTCCGAGTCCACGACGACGCGCAGAACACGCTTGCGGCCTACGGACTCCACTTCGATCTCTTCCAGATCGAGGCCCTGGGAGCTCACGAGCGGATCCAGGAGTTCTCGCAGCCTCTCGCTCTGGGTCGTGCTCATCCGGGTGACTCCTCGGCCGCGTGTGCTGTTGTGGGTTGGTCGCGTGTCAGGTCAAAGGGTATCCGGTCGCGGAGGGTGTTGCCGTCCACCGGGACGGGTGCGCTTGGCCCGACTCGTCCCGGAGGGCGTCCGTGAAATCGCGCCGGAGACAGATGGGAGAGAGCCGCTGGGCGGTGATCGGCCGATGCGCGGGTACCGTGATCACGGGCAGCTCGCCCATACATTCGTACGAGCCCTCCGAGGACGTCTGCCGTGTCGTTCCCCCTGCCGTCGCGCACCCCATGGGGTCCGCGCCGAAGGACCCTGCTCGCGGCCGCCGCGGGCACCTTCGCGCTCGCGGGCTGTTCCACTCCCGAGCCGTCCAGAGACACGACGGGCGGCAGCCCCTCGGCCGCGGACCGGGCACGCACGCGTGCGGCCCGCGACAGCACGACGCTGGCCGGCCGGTACACCGCGGTGATCGCCGCCCATCCCGGCCTGGAGGAACGGCTGGCCCCGCTGCGGGCGGAGGCCGTCCGGCACGCGAAGGCGTTCGGGGCCGGCAGCGGCGGAGCGGCGGCGTCCTCGGCGCCGAACTCGGCATCCCCATCCGCTTCGGCTTCGGCTTCCGGGTCGGCATCCGCATCGGCTTCCGCGTCGGCGAGCGCCTCCCCCGGCGTCGCGGAGCGTCCCAAGGACGCGCTCGCCGACCTCGCCTCCGCCGAGCTCGCGCTCGCGGACGAGCGGACACAGGCCCTGGTGGAGGTTCCCGGCGAGCTGGCCAGGCTGCTCGCCTCGGTGGCGGCGGCCGGGGCGGCCCACGCGTTCCTGCTGACGAAGGCGGCGAAGTGAGCGAGCGGAACAGGACCGAGGAAGCCGAGCTCAAGGCTCTGCAGGCCGCGTTGGGCGCCGAACACGCGGCCGTCTACGGCTACGGCGTCGTCGGCGGCCGGATCGGTGAGGCCCGGCGGGCGGACGCCCGGTCGGCGTACGACGCCCATCGGGCCCGCCGGGACGAGCTGACGCGGGCGGTGCGGGACCTGGGCGGGACGCCCGAGGCCGCGTCGGCCGCCTACGTGCTGCCGTTCCCGGTGACGGACTCCGCCACGGCCGTACGGTTCGCGGCCGAGCTGGAGGAGCGGGTGGCCGCCGTGTACTCCGACCTCGTACGCGCCGCCACGGGCGACCGGCGGCGCTCGGCGGCCGGGGCGCTGCGGGAAGCGGCGGTCCGCGCGGTGCGCTGGAGCGGCGAGAGCGTAGCCTTCCCTGGGCTCGCCGAGCGGGCGGGCACCCCGTCCGCCACGGCGCCCTCTCCGACGTAACGCGACCTGAAAGGAAACATCTCGCGCATGGACTCGCGCATGGCCTTCGAACCGCCGCAGCGCCTTCTCCGGGCGCTCGGCGAGACCCGGCGGGCCGGGTCGGAGGGGGCCGACGAGGCCGACGAGTGGCTGGAGAAGCTGCCCGAGCTGGCCCGACAGGCCGTCGATCTGCGCGAGTTGACCGTGGAGCGGGTACAGGCACCGGGTGGCCGCAGCAGTCTGGTCCTCCTGGTGCGGCGGAGCGACGGGACGCCCGCCGTGCTGAAGCTGGCGCCCGAGCGGGCGCGTCCGGAGAGCGAGCGGGCCGCGCTCGCCCACTGGGACGGCCGCGGCGCGGTCCGTCTTCTCGACCCGGGCGACACCCACGGTGTCCTGCTGCTGGAGCGGCTGCAACCGGACCTGTCCGTGCGGTCCCTGCCCGAGGCGAAGGCCCTGCTGGAGGCGGCGGGGACGCTGCGGCGGCTGTGGGTCGAGCCGCCCGCCGGCCATGTCTTCGAGACCGTGGCGGAGCGGACCGGGCGGCAGGCCGAGGCGATGCGGGCCACGGCCGGTGACGGAGCCGGGGTCGAGGTCGGCGCCCTGGTCGACGCGGCGCTCGTGGCCCGTGACGAGCTGCTGGCCGGGCCGCCCGAGGCACGGCTGCTGCACGGCACCTTCCGGCAGAGCAAGGTGCTCGCCGGGGAACGCGTGCCCTGGCTGGCCGTGGGACCGGACCCGGTGGTCGGCGAGTGCGCGTTCGACCTCGCCCGGCTGGTCCGCGACCGGGTGGAGGACCTCATCGCCTCGCCCTCGGGGCCGTCGATCACCCGGCGCCGGGTCAAGCGGCTCGCCGAGTCCCTGGAGGTGGACCAGGAGCGGCTGCGCGGCTGGACGCTGTTCCGCGCGGTCGAGTCGGGCGTCCGGGCGGGCCGGGTCGGCCGCCTCCGGGACGCCGAACTGCTCCTTGAGTTCGCCGGCTGGCTCTAGTGCCGACCACCGCCCGGCGGTGACGAGTTCGACGATCTCGTCCCTCGTGCCAAGAGCCTTCGGCCATGACTACGGCCCTACGACGGCGAGTTCGACGATGGCGCGCGGGATGTTCTCTCACCTCGCTCGCGGGCGGGAACCCACGTGAGCGGAAATGCCGGGCGGCGCCCACCGGCCTCGGAAGAGGCTCTGTGGGCGCCGCCGGGCGAAACTGCTACGCCGTCAGGCGGGCGATCGCCTCGTCGACGGTCAGCTCCTCGCGCTCGCCGGTGCGGCGGTCCTTCAGCTCCACGACGCCCTCGGCCGAGCGGCGGCCGGCGACCAGGATCTTCGGTACGCCGATGAGCTCCGCGTCGGTGAACTTCACGCCCGGGGAGACGCCGGCGCGGTCGTCGACCAGGACGCGGACGCCCGCGGCCCCCAGCTTCTCGGACACGTCGAGCGCCAGCTCGGTCTGCAGGGCCTTGCCCGCGGCGACCACGTGCACGTCGGCGGGAGCGATCTCCTTGGGCCAGCACAGGCCCTGGTCGTCGGCCGACTGCTCGGCCAGCGCGGCGACCGCGCGGGAGACGCCGATGCCGTAGGAGCCCATGGTCACGCGGACCGGCTTGCCCTGCTGGCCGAGAACGTCGAGGCCGAAGGTGTCGGCGTACTTGCGGCCGAGCTGGAAGATGTGGCCGATCTCGATGGCGCGGTCCATCTTGAGGCCGGCGCCGCACGCCGGGCAGGGGTCGCCCTCCTCCACCACGACGACGTCGAGGTAGTCGTCGACCTCGAAGTCGCGGCCGGCCACGACGTTCTTCGCGTGCGTGTTGATCTTGTTGGCGCCGGTGATCCAGGCCGTGCCGGGGGCGACGCGCGGGTCGGCGATGTAGCGGACCTTCTCCAGGCCCTGCGGGCCCACGTAGCCGCGTACGAGGTCGGCACGGCCCTCGAAGTCCTCGGCCGTCACGAGCTCGACGACGGCCGGGGCGAGGTGCTCGCCGAGCTTGCCGAGGTCGACCTCGCGGTCACCGGGGACGCCCACGGCCACGATCTCGCCGTCGACCTTGACCAGCAGGTTCTTCAGGGTGGCGGAGGCGGGCACGCCGAGGTGCTCGGCGAGCGTCTCGATCGTCGGGGTGTCGGGGGTGTCCAGCTCCTCGACCGGGCCGTGCTCCTCGGAGACGGGCGTGAGCTTGAAGGTCACGGCCTCCGTGTTGGCGGCGTAGTCGCAGGCCGGGCAGTCCACGAAGGTGTCCTCACCGGCGGCGGCGGGAGCGAGGAACTCCTCGGAGGCCGAGCCGCCCATGGCGCCGGAGACGGCGGACACGATGCGGTAGTCGAGGCCGATGCGCGCGAAGATCTTCTGGTAGGCCTCGCGGTGCAGCCCGTAGGACTCGGCGAGACCCTCGTCCGTGATGTCGAAGGAGTACGAGTCCTTCATCTGGAACTCGCGGCCGCGCAGCACGCCGGAGCGCGGACGGGCCTCGTCGCGGTACTTCGTCTGGATCTGGTACAGCATGACCGGCAGGTCCTTGTACGACGCCACCTGGTCCTTCACCACCAGGGTGAAGATCTCCTCGTGCGTCGGGCCGAGCAGGTACTCCGCGCCCTTGCGGTCCTTGAGACGGAAGAGCAGGTCGCCGTACTCCTCCCAGCGGGCCGAGGCCTCGTAGGGCTCCTTGGGCAGCAGGGCCGGCAGGAGGACCTCCTGGGCGCCGATCGCGTCCATCTCCTCGCGGACCACCCGGGAGATGTTGTCGAGGACCTTCTTGCCGAGCGGCAGCCAGGTCCAGATGCCCGCGGCGTTGCGCCGCACGTAGCCGGCGCGGACGAGCAGCTTGTGGCTGAGCGTCTCGGCATCCGCGGGGTCGTCACGCAATGTCTTGACCATCAAACGGGACATGCGCTGGACCTGGGCCATGATTCTCGACTCCTGCTGCGTAAGGGTGATGCCAGGAGGTTAGCCGGGCAGCGCCCGTCCCCGGAAATCCATTAGCGGTGGCGCAGCGGGAGCGGGGCGCCCATCACGGCGTACGGCTTGGGGGCGCTGGGGAACAGGACCTGCCGTGCGAGGTCCTCGTAGCCGAGGGAGCGGTAGAGGCCGCGGGCCGGGCTGTCGAAGTCGATCGCGGAGAGGATCGAGCGGGGTTCGGCCGCGGTGTCGGTGATGGCGGTGATCAGGGCGCGGCCGACACCCCGGTTCTGGAAGCGGGGGTGGACGTGCAGTTCGGTGATCACGAAGGAGTTGTCGAGCCAGCCGTCGTGGCCCTGGCCGCGCAGATACGGTTCGACGACGGTGGACCACCAGTGCGCGCGGTCGTTGGGCATGCCGTAGACGAAGCCGACGAGCCGTCCGTCGAGGGTGGTCGCGCCGAGCGCGTGGGCTCCCGGGTAGGTGAGGTGGCGCAGCACGATCTGACGTCGTACGGCGATCTCGTCGGCGCCGAGCCCGAAGGCGAGCGCCTGCACGGCGAGCGCCTCGTCGACGCGCGCGGCGAGATCCAGCGGGCCGATGACCACGTCGTCGGAGTCGCGGTGGCCCTGACCGGGGAAGCGCAGCATGCCGGGAGACTACCTGGCGGACAGCGGGACATGTGAGGTCCCGTGGGGCCTGCGCCGGGCGTCAGAACAGGACACTCATGAACGCGCCGACCTCTTGGAACCCGACCCGGCGGTACGCCGCGCGCGCCGCCGTGTTGAAGTCGTTGACGTAGAGGCTGACGACCGGGGCGACATCGGCGAGGGCGTAGCGCAGGACCGCCGCCATGCCGGGGGCCGCGACTCCCCGGCCGCGGTACTCGGGGGCCACCCACACCCCCTGGATCTGGCAGGCCTGGGCCGTCGCGGCGCCGATCTCGGCCTTGAAGACCACCTTGCCGTCCTGGTCGAGGCGGGCGAAGGACCGGCCGGAACCGACGAGTTCGGCCACCCGGGCCTGGTAGAGCAGACCGCCGTCACCGGCCATCGGCGAGATGCCGACCTCCTCGGTGAACATCGCCACGCACGCCGGCATGATCGTCTCCACCTCGTCCTTGCGGATGCGGCGGACGAACGGATCCGGGGTGATGTCGGCGGGAAGCCGGTCGGTGACCATCAGCGGCTGGTGGGCGCGGACCTCACGGGCGGGGCCCCAGCTCGGTTCGAGCAGTCGCCACAGCTGGGCGGTGGATTCGGCGGGGCCGACGATCGAGGAGCAGCGGCGGCCGCCCCGGCGGGCCCGGTCGGCGAAGCCGCGCACGGCGCGCGAGGTGGCGCAGATCGGGACGAGGTTGGCGCCCGCGTAGCAGAGGGACTGCAGCATGCCGTCCTCGTACCAGCCCCACATCTCGCCGCCGAGCCGCCATGGGTCGAGCCCCGCGACGTGTACGCGGGAGGCGACGAAAGCGTTCACCACCGGCTCGCGGCCGAGGACGGCGAGCGCGGCGTCCAGGTCACTCGGTTCGAGGACCCTGGTGGTGGTCTGGGTCAACACGTGCGGGGGCCTCACCCTGGGGTCTGCTGATCTCCGCACTGTACCTGGAGAGGTTGTGCCCCGCCGCCCCTTGTGCGGCGGCCCGGTGGACGGCCGAGGCGGGGCTCCGTCGCCCGGCCGCGGGCGGGTGGGGGTTGCTCGCGCAGTTCACCGCGCCCCTGGGTAGTTCCGCTCGGCCGGAGCTCTGACGGGGGGCAGCTACACCGCCCCCGCCGGGGCGCCGGGCAGGGGGCGTGCGCGGTCGACCGGCCGCGGCGGGTGGGGGCTGCTCGCGCAGTTCACCGCGCCCCTCGGTTCCAGTTGGGTGGAGTCGAGGGGCGGGGTTCCGGTGGGGTCAGCCCGCTACCGAGATCGTGGGTTCGCCGGAGGCGATGCCCTCGGCTTCCATCTGCTCGGCGAGCTTCATCGCCTCTTCGATCAGGGTCTCCACGATCTTCGACTCGGGGACGGTCTTGATGACCTCGCCCTTGACGAAGATCTGGCCCTTGCCGTTGCCGGAGGCCACACCGAGGTCGGCCTCCCGGGCCTCGCCCGGGCCGTTCACGACGCAGCCCATGACGGCGACGCGCAGCGGGACCTCCATGCCGGTGAGACCGGCGGTGACTTCCTCCGCCAGCTTGTAGACGTCGACCTGGGCGCGCCCGCAGGACGGGCAGGAGACGATCTCCAGGCCGCGCTGCTTGAGGTTCAGCGACTCCAGGATCTGCAGGCCGACCTTGACCTCCTCGACCGGCGGGGCCGACAGGGAGACGCGGATGGTGTCGCCGATGCCCTCGGAGAGCAGGGCGCCGAAGGCGACGGCGGACTTGATGGTGCCCTGGAAGGCGGGGCCGGCCTCGGTCACGCCGAGGTGCAGCGGGTAGTCGCAGGCGGCGGCCAGCTGGCGGTAGGCGTTGACCATGACGACCGGGTCGTTGTGCTTGACCGAGATCTTGATGTCCCGGAAGTCGTGCTCCTCGAAGAGGGAGGCCTCCCAGAGCGCGGACTCGACGAGCGCCTCGGGCGTCGCCTTGCCGTACTTCTGGAGCAGGCGCTTGTCGAGCGAGCCCGCGTTGACGCCGATCCGGATCGGGGTGCCGGTGTCGTTCGCGGCCCGCGCGATCTCCTTGACCTGGTCGTCGAACTGCTTGATGTTGCCGGGGTTGACGCGGACGGCCGCACAGCCGGCGTTGATCGCGGCGAAGACGTACTTCGGCTGGAAGTGAATGTCCGCGATGACCGGGATCTGGGACTTCTTGGCGATCGTGGCGAGCGCGTCGGCGTCGTCCTGGGTGGGACAGGCGACGCGCACGATCTGGCAGCCGGACGCGGTCAGCTCGGCGATCTGCTGAAGCGTGGCGCCGATGTCCGACGTACGCGTGGTCGTCATCGACTGCACCGAGACGGGTGCGTCTCCACCCACGGCCACGGTCCCGACCTGGATCTGCCGGGTCTTGCGGCGCTCGGCCAGCTTGGTCGGAACGGACGGCATGCCGAGAGAAATCGCAGTCATCTGCTGTGCAACCCCAAGTTGTGGATCAAGGTCCCGGAATCGTGGGCTCCAGGCTTCGAGATTACGGTACGGGCGCACAGCGGAGCACATCACGCCCCCGCCCCTAAACCCACTCGATGGAAGGCGGCCGGGCACCCTGGGTG